>JAOUJT010000011.1 GCA_029883105.1 Gammaproteobacteria bacterium | reverse complement strand
TAGGCATCTGCAAAACGTACCAGCCACTCCGGTAGAAAGTGCTCACCGATGGCCATGGTCACCTCCAGGCGCAGGGTCTTTTGACCACGACTGAGATCATCCAGTGACTGCTCGACAACCCGGTGCGCATCCAGGGTTTGCACCGCAAATTGGTACACGGCCCGCCCGGCATCTGTGAGATGTAAGCGCCCACTTACTCGCTCCATCAGACTGGCATCATAGATATTGTCCAGGGCTCGCAGACGTTTGGTTACCGCCGGCTGGCCAATATGCAGCAGTAAGGCTGCCTCGTTGACACCACCACGCTCAACAACGGCCTTCAGTGTGGCAAGGGCTTTTAGATCTGGCAGGGCATTATATTCCATAGAGGAATATTCTAATACATTTTTTCACTTTCTGGCAGCCCTTTGTATATGCATAATTGCGGCCTGATTTCACAAATAAACAGATTTACCGCTAATCCGGGCCAGACGAGTCCGTCAAGGAAGAGATAGCAGGCATATTCTCAGTTGGAATACATATGAGATGCCGCTTTTTCTCACGGTAGATAATGAATTCATTTCTATTTGAGGTGTGACATGAGCGACAAAGATGTAAGCGTAATGTCCGTCATCGGTTTTGGTATCGTCAGTGCTGTCCTGTACACACTGCTGTATATCTACAGTGGCGACTTAGAAAAAGCTTCACAACTCGTACAACAGGGCGAAAAGATCTACTTCCTGATACCGATTGCGATAGCCTTCGTTTTTTCATATTTCCACGGTACCTTCACTGATCGTTTCTGGTCGATGCTGGGTCTGAAGGCCAAGAAGTAAGGGGTTTATTATGGAAGTGTTACAAGCAATTAACTTTATCGACCTGACCTGGGTCAACGTTACCTCTCTTATCGTGGTTGGTTTTATCGCCGGTATGGTATCTGGTTTCATCGGTTCCGGTGGCGCCTTCGTACTCACGCCTGCGATGATGAGCTTCGGTGCCCCCGGTATCGTTGCCGTCGCCTCTAACATGGCGCACAAATTTCCCAAGGCACTGGTTGCTGCGATAAAACGCAACAGATATGGCCAGGTAGATGTGAAGCTTGGCCTCATTATGGGTATCTTCGCCGAGGCCGGTGTATTGATCGGTAAAAATTTCATGACCGATATCCGTCAGGACTTTGGTGATGTAGGTACAGACCTTTATGTCTCTGCCGTGTTCGTTGTGGTTCTGGCCATTGTCGGTGGTTTCGTTATGCGCGATGCCATGCGTGGCAAAAAGACCGATGCCGAAAACAAGGGTGTAGAGCAGAAGCACGAAGCCGGCAAGATCGCCAAGTGGGTTCAGTCCGTGCACATCCCCGGTACCATGATGTACTTCAAGTCTATCGACGCGAAGGTTTCCGTACTATTTATAGCGCCACTGGGTTTTGCTACCGGTTTGCTGGCCGCCTCTATCGCCGTTGGTGGTTTCATTGGCGTACCTGCGATGATCTACATCCTGGGTGTCCCTGCAGTAATGGCTACGGCCACTGAGCTGGTGGTTGCCTTTGTTATGGGTATGGGCGGTTCCATGCTGTACGCCTTCGACGGTTTCGTTGATATCCGTCTGGCCATGCTAATCCTGGGAGGTTCCCTGTTCGGTGTACAGATCGGTGCTATCGGTACCACCTACGTTAAGGAATACGTGGTGAAGTATGTAATGGGTAGCATTATGTTGATCGTTCTGGTTAGCCGTCTGATCAAACTGCCGGTGTACCTAGACCAGATGGACTGGATTGCTCCGCTGTCTGCCGGCCTGACCAGCACCCTGAACGTTGTCAGTTTCACCACCCTGATATTGGCTCTGGTAGTTGGTGCCCTGTCCATTCTCATTGCCCTGATTAAGGGTATTGCTGAGCACAAGCAGCAACATGCGAAGTTTGTTGATGTTGGTGCCAGTGACTAGTTAAGACTAGTTCACTAAACTGACACACCCCTCTCCGCCGTACCCCGAGGGCACACGTCCATGTACAAAAACACCGGCCTTGCGCCGGTGTTTTTTATCTGCTCCTCAAGCTGTCAATCAATACAGCAGACATCGCTTGCAGGCTTTTAATAAGCCGACTATCTTTGATGACCAGATGATCCGGGTCACTAGTGCGACCATGTCGCTTGTGATTCACTGAACTGACCAATACCGAGATAGCATCACGGTTCAGTCCAGGGCTTTGTTTGATCGCGGCAATGATAGAGATACCATTTAAACGTGGCAGCTGATTATTACAAATATAAAAATCGAAACGCTCGTTCAACAAACGCTCCAGCCCTTCCATGCCATCATGTACCTGAGAAAAATCAACACCATATATGGCAAAGGTCTTGAGTACGACGGATATATCGAGATCACTTTCAGCAATAATCAAACCACGATATTGAAAGTTCTTACGCTTGTTACGCAGGTTTTCCAGCTCTGAATCTATGGCGCTAAAATCAGTGTTTTTGTCCTCCAGCAAGGCATAGGCACGTCTCAGAAGATCGATATACGCCAGCCAATCCCGCATCTTGTCAGCGGAATAATACTCAGCTTCTTCCTTGTACTCGTAGAAACAATCCTCGAGGTTGTGGCAGATGGTGGTAAAAACATCCAGACCATAGGTTCCAGCGGAGCCCTTCATACTATGGGTAGAACGAAATAGTGATTCGAATACCTCGTTATCACCGCCCTGAATCATCTCCAGAGCCAGCGACTCCATCTCAGCAAACTTTTCTGGTAGTTCGCTAAAATAATTATCCCGTATCTGTGCGAGCAAAGCCTCGTAACTGGCTTTATTATCTGACATTAAAGATCCTCAGCGTGTATTGATATACCTATGATAGTCGCTTTTCCCCACCGGCATATACCATGTGATAAATCACCGGAATTAAAATAAGACTGACCAGCAACGAAAAACCCAGCCCCGAAATGATGGTGATGGCCAGCGGCCGCAAGATCTCTGAACCCTCGCTTAAGGCCAGGGCCAGGGGCAACATACCGACGATGGTGGTCAGCGTGGTCATAAGAATAGGACGTAAACGCAGACGTACAGCCTCCAGTAATGCATCTGCTATGGAAGCCGATTCAGGCTTCACCAATTCTACGTATTCCAACAAGACAATGGCGTTATTCACAACAATACCCGCTAACATGATCAGTCCCAGCCATACGGGCATAGAGATGGGCATCGCCATGTTCTGCAGGATCAGGCCAACACCAATCACCGAGAAAGGAATACTCACAAGAATAATCAGTGGATTTCTTAAGGATTCATACTGTACCGCCATCACCACCAATACCAGAAACAGGGCCAGGGCCAATAGACGTTGCAGATCACTGCGCCCCGACTTTAATTCCTGCAACATACCGGCATCATAAAGTGTATAACCAGCGGGCAGTTTCAGTTCGGTCTGTAAACGCTGTACCACTGTCGCCACCTGCTCCAACCCCGTCTGTTCGGCCAGCGAGGCCGATATCTCGACGATGCGCATCTGGTTTTCACGTTGTATCTGCGTCGGTGAAGCGTCCAGTTCCAGCTTCGCCACATCAGACAGATAGATGGGCTTGGCATTCCTCAGCGCAATGGTAAGCCCCTGTAATGCAGGTATATCCTTTAACAGATTTGAATTCACCCGGGCGCGTATGGCAATGCTCTGATCGCCGCGTAAGAAATCACTGATGTAGACACCATCCAGTGCCATCCGTACCCGCTCACCGACCTGCTGCACACTCAGGCCAAGACGTGACGCTCGCTCTCGATCCACCAACAGGGCCAACTCTTCTTTTACCTCTTCGGCCGAGTGTTCCACATTGCGCAATCCCTCTGTAGCAGAAAGAATCGAAGCCACTTTATCTGCCAACTGCTTGAGTACATCCAGTTCTGCACCCTGTATACGAATACTGACCTCATCGGCACCACGACTGGTACGTATACCGCGTATCCCCTGGGTACGCATACGTATCTTTACCCCGCTCATTTGCAAGGTATCGATGCGCTTTTTCACCCTGGCTATCCACGCCTTACTGCTTATCTTGCGCTGTGAAACCGGTAGCAGTTGCACATAGAGCGTGCTGCTATTACTGCTAAGGGTTTCCGTACGGCCAAAGATTCTGCCGCCCACCAGACTATAGATCCCCTCTACCGCCACATCTTTACGCAAGGCCCCCTCTATGCGCAAAATTATTCGATCCATTTGTTCCAGTGCCATACTTGGATCTGTTGAGACAGATACCTGAATGCGTCCGTCATCCATTGCCGGCAAGAACTCTTGCTTACCGTTAACAAAATAGACTGAACTAAAGCTTAGTAGAAGAATAAATACGACGATCAACACTATTGATAGAAACCGGCTTTCCAGTAATGGTTTCAATATAGTGGCGATAAATAGATAAAGTTTTTGTACCACTCGATCCAAATGCGCACGAATACGTGAAACGCTAGTATCGTGTACCTGTGCACTGAGTGCTGGCACTAAACTAATGGCCACCAGCAGAGAAGCGAGTATAGCGGCCGAAATGGTAAAAATAAGTTCTCGAAACAACAGACCAATAAGACCACTGATAAACAAAAACGGTAGCACCGCAGCCAGATTAGTAGAGGTGGAAGCAACGATGGCAGAATATATTTCACGCGCAGCGTGTTCGCCCGCTTGTTTTGGGCTTTCACCCTCCTGCTGATGACGGTAAATATTTTCCAGCATGACGATGGTGTTATCCAGCAGCAGACCCACCCCCAAAGCCAAGCCTCCAAGAGACATAATATTCAGTGTCAGGCCACCTGCTTGCATGATCATAAAGGTGATCATTATGGCGATGGGTATGCTGCTGCCGATGATCAAGGTGCGACGGATACTGCCAAGAAAGATATAGACGATCAACATCGCTAATAATCCACCGCTTATGGCAGCCAGACTGGCATTGCTCAAAGAGTGGCGTACGTAGACTGCCTGGTCACTAACCTTACTGATTTTCATCCCTTCGGGCAGCAGCTTTTGTTCTGTGAGCCATTGCATCCGTTCAGCCACTCTTTCTGCCACATCAATGGTATTGGCCGCCGGTTGTTTCTGGATGGATATCTTGACCCCAGTTTCACCGTTGTAACGAACCCGCAGGCGATCATCCTCATTGCCATCGATAATGCGCGCCACTTCATGCAAATACACCACCTTGCCAGCATCGATACTCAAAGGCAGTTGGCGGATCTCTTCCACACTGCGCAGGCGACCCTGGGTACGCCCTATCAACTCTTGTTGGGGGGTGATCAGCCGACCTATGGGAATGTCCTGGTTGGCGCTGCGGATTGCTGCAACCAGATCTTCCAGCCCCAACCCCAAACTGGCCAGGCGCGACAGATCCGGTTCTATACGTATCTCTCGTACCAGTCCACCACCGACCTCAACCGCAGCAACGCCGGGCAGGTTGATAAACCAACGGGAAAAACGGTAATCGGCGAAGCTGCGTAATGCCACGGCATCCATTTGGGCAGAGCTGATGACATATTCCAGCACCGGGATCTGTGCCGGATCACGTTTATATATAACCGGTGGATCTACGGTGTCGGGCAAGAAACGTTTGGCGCGATCCAGACGTGTACTGGCATCTCGCAAGGCAATATCGATGTCTTTGCCATAGGGAAAACTGAGATTAACCGAACTACGACCTTCCGTAGAGGTGGACTCAACCGAGATGGCATCCTCGGTGATGGCCAACTGTTCTTCTAACTGGCGGGTAATGCGGTCTTCCATTACCAGCGCCGGCACGCCTGGCTCCAATACCCGTATGCGCACTTCCGGATAGATGATGTGGGGTAACAGATCCACAGCCAGACGCTGCACCGCATAACCACCCAAGACCACCAGTGCCAAGGTCATCATCACCACGCCGACAGGATGGTGGATGGACCAGGCCGCTATGCCGCCGCCGCGCATCTCATGGTTGGCCATCGACAACCTTTACCTGTTGCCCATCTTTCAGACCACTAAACCCCCGAATGACGACCTTATCGCCAGACTTTAGGCCCTCACGAATCTCTATTCTCTCATCAAGATAAGAACCGCGAGTGACCGCGACCCGCTCTACACGACTGTTAGCCTGCAAACGGTAGACATAACTGCCCACATCGTCACGGCGCAGGGCAATCTGTGGGATCACCGGGTAACTGCCAGACTCTATACCGAGACTTACCCGCACCAATTGGCCTGGACGCAAGTGGTGAAAACCGGGCAACAATTCAATCTCTATCATCCCCTGGTGGGTCTGTTCATCCAGCGAAGGCATGATGCGTGAAATGTGCGCAGTATGGGCGGAACTGCTTTGTGTATTGGCATAGACCTTAACCGGGCTCTTCTCGCTCAGATAACTCAGTTGTTCTGCCTCCACAGCGACCCGGGCCTTGAGCAAACTATTATCCATAATGCTAAACATATGGCGATAGCGCTCTGCCACATCACCCTCCTCAACCAGGCGCTCACTGACCACTCCGGTCAATGGCGAGATGATCGTCATATAGGCCAGACGCTTGGCCAGTAAACGCTCTTCTGCGATGGCCACTTTCAGTTGGGTTTTCGCCTGCCCATAGGCTTCCGCGGAGACCATCCCCTCCCCTCTTAGTATCTGGAAGCGCTTCCACTCCGCTAGTACCTGTTCTCGCCTGGCCTTGAGTTTTAACCACTCTGCACGTACCAAACCATCGTCCTGGCGCGCCAAGACCTCTCCGGCCTGAACCTGATCGCCCTCAAAACGTTGTATATCGATAACCCGACCCGGTTCTTCGTTTAACACCTTCACAAACTGTCTGGGACCGAGCACAGCACGGCGTTCGACCCACTCTATGGCATGTCCCTGATAGACGGGGACCACCACCACCAGTGGCGGATTTTTAGGTTTTCTCTTCTCCGCAGCCAGTGAGCTATCCACAAGCAATAATAAAAATATGCTAAAAATTAGATGTAGAGTTTTTTTCACTGGAAATTACAACGCCTGATAACAAGGGCATAGTTATAAATCAGCCGCCCGATAACGGCAACCGAATTCTTCTATTGAAGGGAAATAGCAAATATATGGGGGAGGTTATTGCTCGAGGCTCGTCTCATAAACTGAAAATAAGGTTTGAAGAAATAAGGTCATATCGATGGGTTTCGTGACATACGCAGAAAAGCCAATATTATCGGCCTTTTCGATCTGCTGCGGCATGGCGTCAGCAGTAAGCGCAATAACAGGAATATCTGCCGTCTTAGGGTCTTGCTTCAGGCGACGGGTTGCTTCCAGCCCATCCATATCTGGCAGATTGATATCCATTAGGATCACATCGGGCTGTTGCTCAAGGGCAATCACCAAGCCTTCTTCTGCAGTGGGTACTGACAATAATTCACACCCTGCCAGCTGACTCTTTAATATGGCGCGAATGACTTTTACGTTTGCCTCGACATCCTCCACATAAAGTATCGTCTTTGGTAAACGAGCCGGAACCACTTCATTCATCTCATATTCCTTTGCCAAAACCGATGTACTTGGTTATTTGTAACAAAATATAACAAGTTTACGAAACCGAAACACCTGATTTTCAATCATGCCTGTGGCAATAGCATAGAGGATAACGCGGCGCTTCTGTGAAGTTAATTGTCACAATATCGTTACAACAATGACAGCGTAACCTGACATCTTTTTTTTTCGCCGAGAACGTTTACTTAAGTAAGCCTCGATTATGTTCCTGCATAAAATCCAGCTCAGGACCTTTAGGCACGATACGGGTGGGATTGATGCTGTCGTGACTCCAGTAATAGTGTCGTTTGATATGCTGCATAAATACCGTTTTCGCGATGCCCGGCCATTGATATAATTCCAGCAGATAATTGCCCAGGTTCGGGTAATCTGAGATACGTCGAAGATTGCACTTAAAGTGGCCAAAATAAACCGCATCAAAACGCACCAAGGTTGGGAACAGTCGCCAGTCCGCTTCGGTGATCCGATCACCCAGCAAGTATCGATTTTCTGACAGCCGTTGTTCCAAGCTATCCAGGGTTTCAAACATCGCATCAAAGGCTTGTTCATAGGCCGCCTGCGTATTGGCAAAACCACAGCGATAAACGCCATTGTTTACGCTGTCATAGATGAGGGCATTGACCTGGTCAATCTCTGCTCGCCGGTCTTCAGGGTAAAGATCCACCCCTGTATTTCCCCATTCATCAAACGCACTATTGAGCATGCGAATAATCTCCGAGGACTCATTATTGACGATGGTGTTTTGTTTTTTGTCCCATAACACCGGTACCGTGATGATGCCGCTGTAATGGGGATCGGCGATAGCATAAAGCTGGTACATGAATGTGGATTGATGCAGGTGATCTGCACTAGCATCTGCAAAACTATCCTCAAATTTCCAGCCTGCTGTTCCCATATCCGGGTGTACTACTGAGACAGAAATCACCTTCTCCAATCCTTTCAGACTACGATAGATCAAGGTCCTGTGTGCCCAGGGACAAGCATAGGAAACATACAGGTGATATCGCCCAGGTTCTGCCTTAAAGCCGCCCTCACCAGAGGGGCCCGGATTGCCATCCACAGTGACCCAGTGACGGAAAACAGAATCCTTGCGTACAAATTCACCGGCTTCCTGCTCGGATTCCAGCCAATCTGCCTGCATCTTGCCGTTGATCATCAGGCTCACTACCTACTCCCCCACTAAGTTTTTCATAGTCTAGCGTCTCAACAGCAGTGATGTAATACAATTTTTTGACCCTCTTACTCAGTCCCGCTGAACCACTCTCAGGTAGAATCAACCAACCCTAGACTGAAGGCCACCCATGAATATTGATTGCCCCTGTGGTAGTGGCGCAGCATATCTGCATTGCTGCGCCCCCTTACACCAAAAGACCCACGATGCCGAGACGGCGGAGTCACTGATGCGTTCACGCTACAGTGCCTATGTGCTGCAATTGGCAGACTACCTGCTGCTTAGCTGGCATCCACAAGGCCGGCCACAAGGTGAATTTGACTGGAGTACCCGCTGGATAGAGCTGGAAATACGCCAATGCCGCCTGGGCCAGGCCGAGGATAAGCTGGGATATGTGGAATTTATTGCCCGATTCGAGCGTGATGGGAGCACAGGAAGTCTGCATGAACTTAGTCGATTTCAGCGTTTTCAGGGCCGCTGGGTCTATATGGACGGTGAGATAGATCCACAAAATACTGCGGTTGGGCGCAACACCCCTTGCCCCTGTGGCAGCGGAAAAAAATATAAACTGTGTTGTGCTAAATAACTTATTGATAATTATTGAATTATAAAAACGATAGTAGTTGAGCTTGGCGATAAATGGATTATAATTCACCTATATACTTTAGAGTCTGCAATTATGGATATTAGTCAGGTATTACAACCCGGTCAGAGAGTCACTCATAACGAGTCTCCCAAAGATGCCGCCACAAGTAGCGCTGCACAGCCCACCAATGCTCGCAGCAAGGACAATGTGGCACTATCTGACGAGGCCGTATTTCTCAATCAGCTGGACAATGGCAGCATAGAGTGGGGCCGTAGCTTCACCACTACCCCTCCCATCCCCCGCACCTTAAATGAAATCCGTGAATGGGTATCCAGCTACACTGACGGCTTACGCTCTCGTGTAGAAGAGATCTTTCAGCAACAAAATGTAGACCTGGAACAAGACCTGACCATTCAAGTCAATGGCAATGGTCAGCTTCAGGTTGATCCCTCCCATCCTCAAGCGGTACGGGCACAACAAGCCTTGACAGAACATCCAGAGCTAACCCTTCAACTGAGTGAGCAACAACAACGTCAGCAACTCGCCAATGTATTGGAAATAGGTGGTGCACTACGTAATGCTGATACCACCGAGGCTCGTCGAGGCAGTGAGCAAGATCTATCTCAACAAAT
This sequence comes from Gammaproteobacteria bacterium, assembly GCA_029883105.1. Lineage (GTDB taxonomy): Bacteria > Pseudomonadota > Gammaproteobacteria > Thiohalospirales > Thiohalospiraceae > JABURT01. Next base: position 15,315 of record JAOUJT010000011.1, on the reverse strand, counting down.
CAGTACACCACAAGCCTTTCAGTTAACCGTAGCCGCAGAAACGGATATCTCAGTAAAAAACCAAGCCCAACAGGCGTAATGCCTCGCGGCATAAACAATAACTAACGGTAGGCCGTAATGTGGGAACCACTTTTAAAATTTATTAAACTGTTAAATTCTGAACAGGCACCCCATCAACTCAGCCTGGGACTGGCCTTCGCTTTGATTGTCGGGTTCACCCCTACTCTAAGTCTGCATAACCTGTTGGTTCTGTTCCTGCTGCTAATGTTACGCGCGAATATATCGGCATTTTTACTCGGTTGGGCCATATTCTCGCTATTAGGTCTATTACTCGATCCCCTGTTTCACCTGGTTGGTCAGAACTTGCTCTCACAGAGCAGTTTGCATGAGATGTGGACGGGGATGTACAACAACAGTTTTTGGCGTTTAAGCCATTTCAATAACACCATCCTACTGGGAAGCCTGCTAATCAGTGTGTTAGCCTTCATACCTTTCTTTTTTCTATCAAACCGTCTGATCAGGCTTTACCGTGAGCGCATGCAGGAACGCTTTAAAACGTTCAGCCAACGCTTTACAAAATTGTTCAAGATTGGACAATTCGCCAGTCGATTTAGTCGTTAGGGATTACCCATATGAGTCAATGGATACGCTGGAAGGGAGTTATCCCCTTTGTATTAATCACTACCGGACTGGCGCTGTTTTTCCTCCTCTTTGTTGATAGCGTGGTAAAAAACATCATCGATTCAACGGGCTCTGAGATGATTGGTGCAAAGGTAGAAACCAAAAATGTGGACGTTCACCTCTCGCCACTAGGGATTACCGTCGATGGCCTGCAGGTCACAAACCCTCAACAACCTATGTCCAACGCCATAGAGATAGAACAGATCCGTTTTGGCCTGGCTGGCGATAAACTGCTAATGGGTCAGGTGATCATCGAACAGATGGATGTGGAGCACGTTCGTTTTGATACCCCGCGCAACAAATCCGGAGCCATTGCCAAGCCGACACCAGCTCCACCGAAGCCAGCAGGCAAGCCAGCTAAAGATAGTGTAGATCGTGGTGCACCATCGCCTTCCGTCAGTACTACAGAGGCCGAGAAAAAAGACGACGGCATGAAGATGCCCAGCCTCGACCTGCCCGATATAAATACCATCCTCAACAGCGAACCACTGCAAACACAAAAACAGGCCGATGCGATAAGTGCCTCTATTACCAGGACAGAACAGGATTGGAATGCGCTGCAACAATCCCTTCCCGATGATGCGCGGAAGAAAAGCTACGAACAGCGTGTGGCCTCACTGGAAAAAACCAAACAAGACGACATCGCGCAACTGACCCAGGCCCTTAAAACCCTGCAATCGCTTAAAAGTGATCTGAACACCGACATAGGGGTAATTAACCATGCTCGCAAACAGGCTCAGCTTAGTCTAAACAAACTGGATACCGACTATAAGGCCTTGCTTAAGGCGCCAGGTGAAGACAAGCAGCGACTTTTGAATAAATACACACCAGATGCTCAGGGTGTAGGAAACCTCAGCCAGTTACTGTTCGGCAATGAAGCCAACGGATACCTACAACAGGGACTGCACTGGTACAAGAAACTCGCACCGATGCTTACCGGTGATGAAGAGGAGGAAGAGGCGGAAGAGGCTGAGAGACTAACTGGGCGAGATATACGCTTCAGAGAAAACAATCCCACACCGGACTTTCTTATACGCCGTATCCACACCTCTGTGCAGACCACACAGGGTGATTTTGAAGGCCAGATTCTGGACGTCACCCACCAACCGGAGATCATCCGCAGACCGGTGAGCTTTGTCTTCAGCGGCCAACAAATGCGCGGCATGGATTCTCTACATATCCAGGGCAAGCTCGACCACATTGACAAGAAAAACACCCTCGATGAGGTGGACATGGATCTCACTCGCTACAAGGTAGCCCGCCATAGCCTGTCCAATGATCCGAATCTGCAATTGGTGATAGATTCCGCCCTCAGTAATACACGCATGCGGGTGAAACGTCGTAATGGTCGATTGAATGGTGACATGAACATTCACATCAGTGATATACAGTATGACAACCGTGCCGGCGGCGGGGAGTTTCAGCAAGTACTGGTCACGGCATTTAATAATGTCCATGATTTTAATATCGATACCTATCTGAGTGGCAGCCTAGAGAAACCGGGGCTACGTATCCGCTCTGATCTGGACCAGCGACTCAACAAGCAGGTCTCCGCAGCCTTTAATCGCCGTATCGACAAATACAAGCAAGAACTTAATAGCCGCATAGAGGCTGCCACCGAGAAACAGATTGCCCCGGTACGCGCATCGGTGGAAAAATTGCGTACCGACATCGAAACGCAGCTTAAAGCTACCGAGGCCTCATACCAGAACCAGCGTAGCGCTATCGACACACAACTGGGGCAATACCAGACTAGGCTTGATAAGATAAAACGCGAGTACCAGGCCAAGAGCGATGCCGAGAAGCGTAAAGCTGAGCAGGCAGTTAAACAACAGCTGGAAGATAAGGCCAAGGATCTGCTTAAGCAATTCCAACGCTAATTCATCCATCTTGGACTTGATGCAGATCTAATCTGCCAAGTAGAATTCAATGTTTCACTATAGAGACCATAATCTAGTCTACAAGCACGATAGATTATCGTACGAACGTTCATCAGGAGCTATCACCATGTCTCGTTTGCGTTGGCCTACTTTTGCAGTAGTAGGCAGCCTGCTCTTTACCACTGGTTGTATGAGCATGATCTCCAACAGCATGTCCAAAACCCTGTCCAATGCCATCATCAATCAGGATGACCCGGCTCTGGTGCGCGATGGCGCCCCTGCTTATCTACTATTGATCGATGGCCTGATCATGGACAGCCCAAACAGTGAGGGACTGCTGGTGGCTGGTGCCAAGCTCAATGGTGCCTATGCATCTATCTTTGCCGAAGACAAAAAACGCGCCAAACATATGGCTGCCAAGGCCCTGCGTTATGCGCGTACCGCTATGTGCCAAAGCCAGAGCGAAGTCTGCACGGCAGAAAAGGGGCCCTTCCCTGCCTTTAAACAATCTCTGCTCTCCACGGGCAAGTCACAACTGCCGGTATTATTCGCCTACGCCTCTGCCTGGGCCGGACAGATTCAGGCCAATAGCAGCGACTGGCTGGCCATTGCCGATATGCCTAAGGTTGAAGCCTTGCTGGAGCGCATCATCGAATTAGACCCAACATTTGAAAACGGTCAGCCCCATCTTTATCTTGGTGTCATGCGCAGTCAGATCCCCCCTTCACTGGGTGGTAAACCGGCACAGGGGAAACTCCATTTTGAAACCGCTATTCGCCTGTCTAATGGAGAGGATATGATGGCAAAGGTGCTATACGCAGAGAACTACGCACGCCTGATGTTTGAACAGAAACTACATGACAGCCTGTTAAAAGAGGTACTGGAAGGTAATCCCCATGTAAAGGGACTCACTCTGACCAATACCCTCGCCCAACAACGGGCAAAACAACTTATCATAAGCGGTAAGGACTACTTTTAGAGAACCCCATGAATAAATTTATTGTCTCACTTCTACTGCTACTCTTTCTCCAGCCCCTCAGCGCGCAAACCTTCAAAATCGCCACGGCGGCACCGGATGGCACCTTTTGGATGAAGGAGTTGCGGAGTTCTGCCAAAACCATTCAACAGCGGACGAACGGACGGGTAAAGTTTCGTTTTTACCCTGGTGGTGTGATGGGTAGCGACAAAAGTGTATTACGTAAAATTAACATCGGTCAACTCCATGGTGGTTTGATTACGGGCGGTGGATTGGCCTCTGTCTATCCCGATGCCAACCTCTATAACCTGCCATTTACCTTCCACAACTATGCCGAGGTGGACTACGTGCGTAAGGATATGGACCAGCGGCTGATGGCAGGTCTGAAACAAAATGGCTATATTAGTTTCGGTTTTAGTGAGGGAGGCTTTGCCTACATGATGGCAAACGTGCCTGTACGCAGCGTGCAGGACCTGCACGGGTTAAAGGTATGGATACCCGAGGGTGACCGAGTCAGTCAAACCTCGTTCGAAGCAGCCAATGTATCTCCCCTTCCCTTGCCACTGGCTGATGTACTCACGGGCCTGCAAACCGGACTCATCGACACCGTAGCCGGATCACCGGTCGGTGCGATCGCCCTGCAGTGGCACACACAGGTGCACTACCTCACAGATGTTCCACTAATGTACCTTTACGGCAGCATGATGGTGAAGCGCAAGCACTTTGAAAAACTTTCCAAGACCGATCAGATTATCGTCATAGAGGAGATGGGTAAGGCCTTTGCGAAGATCAATGAACAGAACCGTAGGGATGATGGTCGCGCTCGTCAGGTACTCAAAAAATTGGGCATCGAATTTGTTCATCCGCTTAAAGACGAAACCAAGCAGTGGGTAAAAATGGCCGATAGCGCCACTCAGATGCTGCTTAAAGATGGCTATATTGACAAACAAAATCATCAACACATGCTCAATCTTCTCACCACCTATAGGAAAACTCGGTGAGTTCAACGCGTTTACAACATGCTCTGCAGCGCTTTGAAGATGGGTTACTGGCATTTATATTGCTGCTGATGTTGTCTTTCGCCAGTGCCCAGATAGTGATGCGTAACCTGTTCAGCTCCGGTATCGTCTGGAGTGATCCGCTATTAAAGATACTGGTCTTATGGACCGCGATGTTAGGGGCCATGGTCGCCACCCGCCAGCATCACCATATCAATATCGATCTACTGAGCAAATTTCTGCCCCACCGTTTTCATGCCTTACAACAGACACTCGTGCATGGGCTTAGTGGTATCATCTGCGCCGTATTGGCATGGCAGAGCCTGCGCTTTATTGCTCTGGAGTGGGAAGAAGGTACCCTCGCCTTCGCGGCAATCCCCGCATGGATACCCGAACTTATTCTGCCCATCGGCTTTATCAGCATGAGCCTGCGTTTTCTGCTCTATAGCCTGAATCTTCAAAGGGATAGGACCATATGATCCTGACTCTGGTCCTCATCTTCATGGCATTACTGGGAGTGCCACTGTTCGTAGTGATCGTTACCGGCGCGCTGGTGGGTTTCTATCAAGCCGATATCGATCTCATGGCGGTTATCATCGAGTTCTATCGCCTGGCTGAAATGCCTGTATTACTGGCGATCCCTCTATTCAGCTTCGCCGGATACCTGCTCAGCGAATCTCAGGCCCCGAGACGTCTGGTGGCCTTTACTGAGGCCTTTCTGGGCTGGGCTCCGGGCGGGCTGGCGATGGTGTCTATACTTGCCTGCGCACTGCTGACCGCCCTCACCGGGGCCTCTGGTGTCACCATCGTCGCCCTTGGGGCCCTGCTCTATCCCGCCATGGCACAAGCGGGCTATAAGGAAAACTTTAACCTCGGTCTTATCACCTCGGCCGGCTCTCTGGGCCTGTTGTTCGCCCCCGCCCTGCCGTTGATACTCTATGCTGTCATCGCCCAACAGCTCAATGTCGGTGGTCGCCCCTTCACTCTGGATGATATGTTCCTGGCAGGCGTTCTACCCGGCCTGCTGATGATAGGTATGCTTGCCATCTGGTCATATTGGAAAAACCGTCATCAGGCGCGCACCCGCTTTTCCTGGGACAAGGCCAAGGCTGCCGTGTGGCAGGCCAAGTGGGAGTTGCCTTTACCGTTTGTTATTCTCGGTGGCATCTATAGCGGTTATTTCGCCATCTCTGAGGCCGCCGCCGTCACGGCCCTGTATGTTCTGTTGGTAGAGGTCTTCATCCTCAGGGAGATCCCACTAGGAAAATTACCTGAAATCACCCGTGAATCGATGATCCTGGTGGGCGGTATCCTGATCATACTCGGCGTATCTCTGGCCTCAACCAATGTCCTCATTGACGGTGGTGTACCCGACCAGATATTTGCCTTCATCAGTGCCCATGTCACGGACAAGCTCACCTTCCTCACCCTGCTGATAGTCTTCCTGCTACTATTGGGGGCGATACTGGATATATTCTCCGCCCTGGTGTTGATGGTGCCGCTATTGCTGCCCATTGCCATCGGCTACGGTATCGATCCGGTACACTTCGGCATCATTTTCCTTGCCACCATGCAGCTGGGTTACTTCACCCCGCCGGTTGGCATGAATCTGTTTATCGCCAGTTACCGCTTTAACAAACCCGTTATGCAACTATATCAGGCCACGGTGCCGTTCTTCTTTATACTGTTGTTGTCTGTATTGATCATTACTTACTGGCCGGCTCTGAGTCTCGGCCTGAGTGGACGTTAATCTATCTATGACTACCATTACCTCGCTTAGCGAGTTTTTCCAAAGTTCAGGATTTCAGTTCCGTGTCTTCGACATGGGACGCCATATTCGTACCATAGCCGCTGAAGACTTCCTCGCCATCGAACAGGCCGAGCAAGCCTATCCTTATCCGATGCAACGACAGGCATGGATTGGGCTTCTGGGCTGGCCGGAAGATGACACAAAAAAACACTTTGTCTGGTTTCTGCGTCTGCCGCTGGATGAGACCGGCCAATTATCCTACGTCGTACGTGATGATCTATTACGGCGTCTGGTTAAAATGGCAGAACAGGGCCTCAACGGCAACGATGATCTGGCTCTACAAACCTCCATGGACGATAACCCCTTTGGCTACAAACCTACCGATGAGCGGATGGCTATCTTTCATGCCAAGGCGCGTAAGCTGCTGGGTCTTACTCCGAGCAAATACTACCAGCATGCGCATGATTACTTTGCCGGTCAATTAGACATAGATCAGTGGAGCTTCGTAGGTCTGCAAGGGATCGCCGACGTAGCAGCACGTCTTGATGAGGATGAAAATGCTCTCAATCTGGCAGATATCATCGATACACTGCCTGACATCCCTTTCGAGGTGTTATGCCAGTGTCTGGAAAACGAGGCTCTGGACATGAATCTAAGCCAGGCCATCGCCCGACGTGCCACCCATGAACTGGCGAAACAAGAACCTCATGCAGGACAGATTGCACTCTGCCTGCGGGCCCTTTCCATGTCTCAATCGCCAGGCATGCGACGCAATATGTTGGAGCATATTCTCACCTCCAAGGTTGCCACAGATATCCAGATCCTGGTTGGCATCTCTGGTCGTTGCTGGGAAGACCTGGAAGATGAGCTGATTCTGCATGATTTTCTCTCAGCCCTGGCCTGCAACCCTGAAGGCCAAGATCTTTTTAATAAGGTACTGGCAGATCTGTTTACCTTACCCGGCATGCGTGTCAACATCATGACGGCCTTGCGCAACCCACAGCGAACAGATCAGTTATCTGCTGCACTGGGTCAATTCTTTGCCTCCATACGCCAATCGGGGATCTGATGTACCAGTGCAGTGGTAATGAAAATCTAATCTCTCTGGATATACCCCAGCCTTACCGGGATGCACCACTGCCTATCCTCCTCGCCGATGAACTCAATCTGATACTTAGCTATGTTGTCGCCGATAGCGATGAAGAGGAGGAAGCCAGTAACCTGTCGGGGAAGCTCTATGAAGAGGAGCCCATGCTGGCGCTCAAGTTCCAGAATCCTCTCGCTCACTTTCAGGGACCACCTGATGACGGTGGCATACAGAACCACCCACTGGCAGGATCTGGCTTGCAGGCCTATGGCATTTATGTGGTAGAAAACTCCCCCTGGATCGAGCAACTACGCGTCATGCAAATTCGCAGTGGCCTCTATCGCGCCAGCGATTGGGAACCACTCAAACACTACCTCTTCAGCTTCCATAGCATGAGCTTCGAATGTATCGCCGAAGGCTACCGTAGCCTTATGGTGCGAGGTCCCCTACGGGCAGTATTTGACAGTTATACTGAGATACTGGACGCGGTTTAAAGATTGACTTACTACCCTTAAACTAGGTAAAAAGGACGTATAACCAAATAAAGAAAAACATACAATATTGGTGGGGATAACAAATGAACATAGCCTTCAGAAAAAGAGAGGGCGCGTACAGTCAGTTGATCTGTACCCGCGATGATGGCTCAAGAAGTGAGTCACTGTTTCCGAATAAAAGAGCCATTCCACACGAACTCATTCACTATGTGGTCGAGAAGACCCTGGGGCTGCACCGAGCCTTCTACGGTCTGGTCGCCAACGGCGCTGCAATCGCCTATCACAAAGAGCATAATCACCCGCTGACCAAAAAACATCAGGACATCACCCAAAACTGGCAAAGTGAACTGCTGGTGGAGGCGATTCAAACTACGGCGCTTGAGCATGGCGGTTCTATCGAGAATTTTTATAAGGTCCTCGAAAGATTATGTGTAGATCGCAACATCCCGGTGCCCAAGATGAATGCACCTCAATTGCAGGCTATTTGCGTTGAATTACAGCAATATCATCATAAATGGAACAGTATTGATTGTAACCATCAACTGGACGTGAGCTTCTAAGTGCTCATCCACTACCATGCTCTATGCTAAGCCTTTTGCTAGTCATGCTATATTATTAGTGGCATTTAAATCATCCATAGAATTTAGTTTATGTGCATAAAAAAAGACACTCATTGAGTGTCTTTACTGAGCCACAAAATATATCGGTATTAATGTAAACGGCTTAATGTACGCTCACCACGTGGCATAAAATTATCGTTCAAATCCAATGATAAGATGATAAATCTGGCACGACCATCGATCAGATTTTCTGCCACCATACCAAAGACTCGCGAATCACCGCTATTGTCACGGTTATCACCGAGCATAAAATAATGCGCTTCCGGTACGGTTAAGAGCGGAAAGTTTTGATAATGACGATTAGCGCTATCGCGTACCGCAATGGAGTGGTGCAGACCATTGAGGTCTTCATCCACTACCAGTGGTAAAAATTTATCCTGCCAAATCTGTGGGGCTCTACTCTGATCCCCCTCCTGGTAATCCAGTGCCGTACCATTAATCAACAGACGGTTGTCCCGCATCTCTATAGTATCCCCAGGCAATCCCACCACACGCTTTACCAAACGCGTCGCATCCCGAGGTGAGTCAAATACCACAATGTCGCCACGCTGAGGCTTAGCCCAACTGGCAATTACCCGGGTAGTAAAAGGAACATGCAGTTGGTAGGCCGTTTTATCGGTAAAGACATAGTCACCCTCCAGTATGGTGGGCTTCATAGAACCTGTGGGTACCAAATACCAGTTTGCTACAGCGGTACGGAAAACCCCCATCGCTAATACAATAAAGATAAATACTCTCCACTCTTTCCATATATTTGTCATAAGCTTTCCCTCTTATGTCAAAGGATTAATAGACGTTCTTGATCTTCCAATTCGGTCTGCGCCGTCATCCACTGCTCTTCTACCGCTAGCAGCTCTTGATCCAGCTTACCCTTACGGCTGAGGATTTCGGACAGACGAGACTTGTTGGCATCTTCGTATAGAGTGATATCTGCCAAAAAAGTTTCCAACTCTTGTTGCTCACCGCTAAGGCTATCCATTCTCTTTTCCAGGCTCTTGATCTGTTTGAGCAAGGGTTGTAGCTGTTTGCGCAACTCGGCCTGTTGTTGACGTCGTTCTTTTTTTGATACGGCGTCTAAACCATCCTCACCAGAAAGGCGTTTATCTTCCTGATTCTTTTTGCTGTTGAGCAATAAGGTTCGGTATTCATCCAAATCACCCTTGTATTCCTGCAGACGTCCATCATCAACCAGCCACAAACTATCGCTGATGGTACGTAACAAGTGGCGGTCATGCGAGACCACAATCATCGCCCCTTCATAATCCTGTAAGGCCATTGCCAACGCATGGCGCATCTCAATATCCAGATGGTTGGTGGGCTCATCCAACAGCAATAGATTGGGACGTTGATAGACGATCAGTGCCAACACCAGTCTAGCCTTTTCGCCGCCAGAGAACGGTCCCACAGCTTGCAGAGCCTGATCATCATGAAAACCAAAACCACCCAGATGATCACGAAGTTCCTGCTCACTAGCCTTGGGGTTGAGTTGTAACAGATGTTCAGCGGGAGTCAGTTCAGCGTGCAATAGTTCAAGCTGATGCTGAGCAAAATAACCTATATTTAGATCCTTCGACCGCTCCATCTTACCGGATAGCAATGAACTCTCGCCTGCCAACAACTTAATCACCGTCGACTTACCAGCACCATTGGCGCCCAGCAGGGCGATGCGTTCACCGGGCAACAACGAAAACTCTACATCGCGGAGAATAGTTTTGTCGTCATAACCCAGTCGCCCCTGTTCCAGACGAATAAGTGGAAAAGGCATCTTATCAGGACGCAGGAAGCTGAAGTGGAACGGCGAGTCTACATGGGCTGGCGCAATGGCTTCCATGCGCTCCAATGCTTTGATCCGACTTTGTACCTGCTTGGCCTTGGTGGCTTGGGCACGAAAACGATTCACAAACTGACGCACATGATCCACTTCGCGTCGTTGCTTATCAAACGCAGCCTGTTGTTGTGAAAGCTGTTCGGCACGCTGTAGTTCGAACTGAGAATAATTGCCGCTGTAAAGTATCAGCGACTCATGTGCCACATGGATAATGTAGCCCACCACCTCATCAAGAAAATCCCGATCATGGGAGATCAGTAACAGTGTACCGGCATAAGCGCGCAACCAGTCCTGCAACCAGATCACCGCATCCAGATCCAGATGGTTGGTAGGTTCATCCAGCAGCAGTATATCGGAGCGACACATCAAGGCACGTGCCAGGTTCAGGCGCATACGCCAACCACCGGAAAACTGCTTCACCGATTGCTGCAGTTGTGGCTGACTAAAGCCTAGTCCGTCGAGCATGCGTGCCGCTCTGGAGGGTGCGGCATAACCATCGATGCTGGTCATCTGCTCATACCACTCCCCCAGCCGTTCATGCTGGCCCTGAGCTTCCGCGGCATCAATGCGCGCCTGTAAGCGGTAGTATTCTGTATCGCCTTGTAACACGTACTCCAGCGCAGACTCATCTACCGCGGGCGTCTCTTGTTCCACATGGGCAATCACCAGACTGGCAGGCAGAGAGCATTCGCCGTTATCGGCCTGTAACTCGCCACGGATGAGGCCAAACAGACTGGACTTACCACAGCCATTGGAGCCGGTAATACCAACCTTTTGACCCGCATGCAGGGTAAGGTTCACATCTTGAAACAGCAGCTTGCTACCACGGCGCAAAGCCAGACCCGTAAAATTCAACATAGACGTAGATCATGTAAGGAAATGTGCAGACGGCCGAGTCTATCACAGCCGTAGTGTGAACCGTATGAAATACATCCCTATATAAAAATATGGTATCGTTGACGGGTTTACGGTAACCGTTCACCCAGCTGACTGGGGCTAAACTCGATAGCCTACTGACTTCATGGACCATCACAGCATGAATGGTGTTCGGTTTTATTCTTCGACTAAAACAACAATTGGAACATAACAAATGAGTATCTATTTCCCTTCTCTCTCCACTCTCATACGCGGTCTGGTGCTGACTATTGTCATTACGATAGTTGGCCACTTTGTCTATCCCACTCTGGGTTTGATCGAGACCAATACTGGCCTCATCTTTAGTGCCGGCCTGTTGATAGGCAGTATCATAATGTTACTGCTCTCTTCCCTATATGCTGACAAAAGGGTTCGAACAACGACCTTATATGTGGGCAACCTGGCATTTAAGACTGGTGAAGGCTCCTTGCGAGAACTGTTTGGTCAATATGGTCAGGTACAATCTGTACGCATCATGAAGGATCGTCTGACCCGTAAGCCTCGTGGCTTTGCCTTCGTCGAGATCGAACGCTCTGCAGGTCGTGCCGCCAGCAGACATCTGGATGGCTATGAGTTCAATGGCCGTATCCTTAAGGTCAATAACGCTAACCAGCGTAAGCAGCTCGACGAATAGTTGGGGCATCACGGCCGGGCTCATCCCGGCCGTCGTTCCTGGTGATTACCATGCCCCCCGATTACCACCTGATTCAGCCTATCCAAGCCCAGCTAGCCCGCTTTAGCTTTCATGGAATATTTCAAGACCGACCCATCCAGTGGCAGGCAGAACTGCTCACGCTCTCACACTATTACGAATTGGGGCTCAATGAGGGTTTATATGCGCCGAATCAAACGGTATCTCTACAGCAATTTATAGAAATCTCTCTACCGGACATAGAGCCGCTGCCGATACGCATCGTGCATGCGATACCAGAGGTGAACCAGGCCAGCATGTTAAAGACCATCATTATGGTGAGGAACTACAAACGTCTGCATCGAGGTAGGCATACCTACGGTGCTTATTTTGAATTTGGAACGCAGAATCAGGGCAGTCTTTAGATACGGTGGGGCTGGCACAGATAGGCCTTACTACCCATCTCATGAAGACGACTGGACGTACGCAGGAAACCATCCTTAATACGCCGGCCGCAATAGAGATCATCCGGGTCGACCATAGCGGCAATGATCAATTTAACATTATGATCATAAAAGGCATCTATCATATGCATAAAGCGTTTCGCCACGTCCTCTTTCGCCTCACCCATTTGCGGCACGGGTCCGATCAAGACCGTATGATATTCACGTGCGATCTCCACATAATCCGCCGCTGAACGTGGCGTCTCACAGATGGCCGTAAAATCGAACCACACCTGATCCAGCGACAATCCCCGCGCCGCTATCTGCCGATGATTGATCTGCACATGATTGCCAACCCGCTCGTGTTCAGGAACCAGTTGTTGAAACTGTTGTGAGAGGAATAATTCGGCTTGTTCTGGCTCTTCGAACCGATGATAGGTCCCGGCCCGCTCCAGCAGTTTTAGCCGATAATCGGTTCCACCAGCCAATTTCACTACATGGGTATGCTGTTTGATCTCATCGATGACCTGTAGGAAGTGCAGGCGTTGCAGACCATTTTTATACAATTCGTCGGCTTCAATGTTTGAGGTGGTCACCAAGACGACACCCAGCCGGAACAACTCCGGTAACAGACCCACCAGCAACATGGCATCAGCAATATCATCGACAAAAAATTCATCCAGACACAGGAGTCGATATTTCTCCGCCAGACGGGCAGCGAGAATACTCAAGGGGTTGGGACTTTTGGGCAGCAGGCTTAGCTGCTCGTGGATCTCTTTGATAAAGTGGTGAAAATGAACCCGGCGTTTTTGCGGCACTTCCACGCATTCGTAGAAGGTATCCATTAGATAGGTCTTGCCACGTCCGACCCCGCCCCATAGATAGAGGCCACGAATGCTTTGTTCTTTGCTCGGCAGTAAGCGCCCTAGCCAGCCAGTTTTGTTGTTCCTAGGCTGCTTAAGGGCAAAATAGATCCCTTGCAGATAATCCATCGCCTGCGCTTGGGCAGCATCGGCATGCATGCCTGCAGCAAGATCATTTCGATAACACTCTATAGGCGAAAGACTATCGGTACTGTCCACCACGGCCACCATATTGCTACCATCAGCTAGAACGGCCACCACCATGGAGATTGTAGTGACTTCTCACAACGGGCCAGTTGAGTATGATATCGGCTTGCTTGTCCCTTAACTTTACGCGCCACCTTCACCAGCCACTTTTTCTTTAAATAGGTCTTGCGCTTAAAGCCTCCCTGACCTTCATGATAGGCAAGATATTGTTTGTAGGCATCCCACTTGGAAATACCCAGAGTGTCATGGCTCAACTTGCCATACCAACCTATGAACTCCACCGCATCACCAAAGTCATCGCGATCGGCAAACCAGAAGCCCCGCTTGTCCATATACCAGTCCCAGGTCTCCTGCTTCACCTGCGCATAACCATAGGCCGAGGAGGGACGGGTCCAGGGGATGATGCCAAAGATCCAGCGCCGGGGTGGTTTGGCCTTGGCGCGAAAGTTTGACTCCTGGCGCATGATGGCCATCTGTACATGGATGGGGATACCATGGTGTTTATAGGCCCGGCGGGTATCGTCATACCAGCCACTTTTCTCTTTAAAGATGGCACAGACATTATCCACATCACGTGGCGGATTGGTGGTGCAGCCAGAGAGGATCAGCAGACTCAGGACCAACGGCCCGAGGATTCGGGTGAGATTAAGATCGGGCACAGTGTTAATGTTTCTCTTCGCGGAACAACAGAAACAGCTCATCCAGACAGTCCGGGATCTGCTCTGCCAATTGTTGGCGCGCTTCCTCGTCTTGCATCAGCTCACCCAGGTCTTCCTCCTCCATCGCTCCAGCCAGAGCTGCAATGGGTAAAGATAGAGCCGCAACGCGTGGTATCTCCTCATCGAACCAGGTCTCATCCTCCAGCATCTGCCCTTCCACAAACCCCAGACACCAGGAGTGTAACAATTCACCCTCTTCCTCATCATCCGGCGTCAGTTCAATGGGTAGTTCAACACCGTCACCACTATCCAGCTCATCATGAATCCCCTGCAGCATAATTTTCAACATAGCAGCGATGGGCTCGTTTACCGGAGCGTTCTCCTCACCCATCACCTCGGGCCACCAGCGTGAAAATTCGGCCGTCTGCGGCAGGATGGCAAGAGCGGTCATGAAACCATGCAATTCAAACAGGTCCATAGCATTTTCGGGGATCTCATCAGAAAGAAAATACTCGGATAATCCATCCCAGTCTTGTTCATTTAAACCTGCTAACACTGTATACACTCCACATTAAAGGCCCGATGCTGCGCCCTGATAAGAATTGAGAGAAACCGTAATATGTATGTTAAACCTCAAGGCTAAATGATCCACCTTCGCCAAAATAAGGTTACATTTGCAGTATATCGCACCAATAACAAGGATGCCCCATGAGCAATAGCAATAGCAATAAAGATAACTGGCACTATGCCAGCAAGACCGCCACCATGTTGATGCAAACCATTGCCCACATAGAACTGTCCATGCATGAAGGCGAGGCCTCCATCGGTACCGTGATCAAGACCTTCAATACCATGGGGCAGTATATGGATAGCATACAGGAAGGTGTACAGGAGCTGGCTGAAAGTCGTCCTGAACTGGGTGAAAAACTGAATTATGTCAGCAGCCATATTACCGAGGCCATCATCAGTATGCAGTTCTATGATGCCCTGACCCAGCGCCTGCAAACCGTTATCAAGGGACTGGGTGATATGTCCGTGCTGGTGGATGATGCCGAAAAGCGTGATCAGCAATCGGCCTGGGAAGCGTTACAACAGAGCATGCGTAGTAGCTGTAGCATCCATTCCGATACCGTCTTTCTGGAGGCCATCTGCTCTGGCAAGGGCTTCGAGGAGGCCCACCGTCTTGCCATCGAATCACAGCAAGCTAACGATGAAATCGAACTATTTTAAACCCGGCTAGTAATGTGGCGGCGGGGTCTCCTCCGCCTGGCTCTTCATATGCG
>JAOUJT010000167.1 GCA_029883105.1 Gammaproteobacteria bacterium | reverse complement strand
AGCAGAGATTCTGCCGCGTGCAATCGACTGATAAATACCTCTTGTTGCAGGCGTAATAATACCTGACCTTTTTTTACCCGCTGCCCCGGCTTAACCTTAAGCTCTGCAACCACACCATTGACCACACTGGACAAGGTGGTCGCTCTGGCCCACTGTAGATTCGCCTCTTCGGCAGATGCCACACCCAACATCAGTAGCAGAAAGCCAAGGGACCATGTGTACTTAACTATCATCCGAGTCATATCCATCTACCTTTATTTATTCTCTTCTTGTGGAAACTGCCGATATGGCAAACCGACCAGACCTTCCAGCTTTACCCATAACATCGCCATGTCGAATTCAGTGCGGGAAAGACGCCATTCGGCGTCGGTAATGCGTATCATGGCATCACCCAGTGTAGTCTGTAGCCCCTGTTCATACAGGGTGCGTGTGCGATCCAGATAAAAACCTTCGTAATCATTCAGTGCCTGCATCTCCTGTCGTTCTATGCGCAGAGTACCCAGCTGCATCCAGGTATCCAATATTGCCTGATCCATATTATTTTCAGCATCCTGCAGGCGACTTTGCGCACGATATTTTTGACTCATTGCGAGGGCAACATCTGCATCACTACGCCCGCCTCGTGACAACGGGTAGGTAAAATTAAACCCGGCCCGCCAGTTTTCTCTCGCAGAAGGCTGGAAGGTATACGAGTTATAACTAATCTCGGCATCTACATTAAATCCATCTCTGGCTCGTGCCGCCTCCACAGATGCTGTGCTGGCGGCCACCTGACTACGCAGTGCCTTGAGTTGAGGATTATGCTGCCGCGCCCAGTGCTGAAGTTTTTCCACTTCCGGCCTCTTGCGTTCCAGTTCTGTCAGAGCAGGCTTATTCAGGGATGAGGACAACCTACCGGGACGATTCAGCGCCTCGGCCAAACGCGCACGGGTGAGACGTTGCTGACCTTCAAAATGGTAGCGATCACGGCGAACCTTTTGGTACGCCCGATCCAGCTTCAATATCTCCATCTCCTCCGACTGACCCAACTTTTGCCGCGCCTTAGCCCGGTCCAAACTTATGTATGATGTGGCCATACGTTCGTTTTCTCGAAAGAACTGCAAGTCCGCCAGCAACACATCAAAATAACGTCGCATGATCAGCTCCCGTCGCTGTTGTATCGCGAGCTGATAGTTCTGCTCTGCAGCTTCCTCGTAGAATTGTGCAGCCTGTAACTGATGGCCCGTGGTACCAGAGTCCAGCAGTGGCTTTTTGATGCTGATACCGAGGGCATGATCCTCGTTGATACCGGGGGTGATGGCTGTAACGGGGAGATCTATCCAGCGCGCACGGCCAGTCAGGTTGGCGCTGTAGTCATCGGCCGCTTCCGCCTGTCGGCGTTTGGCAACAAAGCTATCTAACAGATGCTTGGAATCCAACAGTCGCGGATGGTCGTTTGCGACCAGGGACAAGGCATACTCCAGAGTCAAAGGCTCCGGCAGGCTCTGAGTTGCAGGCTCGGCGGCATGTAGAGAAGCCATAAATAGCAGGCTCGACAATACAATGCGCCATCGGCATATCAGCATGGTAAAACTCCCCAAAAATATTTTTTATACGATAAGCCTTTATTCAGACCGTTCGTTATTGCGCGGACATAAAACCTGTACCGTTCAATATTTATCCTTTTTATCTGCTCTCTTTACGACGCTGACGTTTATAATTATTAAACTTTATGGTTTTATAGTGTTCACCGAGGACATAATCGGTCATCCAGAGAAATTCTTCCTTGCCCCGGGTTTTTCCTGTATAGCGAAATATCTTCTTACCATCCAGATCGAAAAACATCATGACCGGTGTAGCACGGACATTATGATATTTTTTTCCGGCAAATTCCTTTTGTGTTATCTCCTTGCCATCGAAGGTCGTGATCATCACATCACCTTCTATGTCCAGATTAAAGGCCGCAAAATTTTTCAAAAAATAATCCTGCACCGACTTACTATTAAGCACATTGTTTTTCATATAATGACAGAAGGGGCATTCGTCCATTTCAAAAAATATAAATAGGCCTTTCTTGCCATTTTCCTTCGCTATCGCCAACTCTTCAGAGTAGTCGCCCAGAGTCTGGGCAAAAAAGAACTTATACGGATCTCGTGTTTCATCCGCTAGAAGCTGAAAGTGTGCGCCCAGTAGTAGTACAAATGTTAGCAGTCGAAAAACTCTCATATTTACACCCTAGTTGCTCGTCAATTTTTGTTGTTCTGCAATAAAGTCTTCCAGCATCTGAGCTGTCAAAGGGCCAACCTGTCTGGCCACTATCTCACCCGTAGGTGAAATCACATAGGTAGTCGGCAAGCCGGGTATCGGACCGATATTTTTACCACTGCCAGGTTCGCCCAGCAATATCGGATATGAAATCAGATACTCATCCGAAAAATCCGTCAGCTCAGCAACAGCCTTGTCTTCATAGTTAACCCCCAGAACCACGGCGTCTGTGTTTTTATGCCGTTCATGGAAGTCCACCAGTTCCGGAATCTCTTCCAGACAAGGTGGGCACCATGTAGCCCAATAATTGACCACCACCCATTTGCCCCGGTAGTCGGACAGCTGGTGCAACTTGCCGTCAATACCTTGAAGACTCAACACAGCCCCCTGTTGAGCACCTTCTGCAGCTTTTGCCTCTGCTACTTCCTCACCGCAGGCGCTTACCAGAAAGGCCACGCAGAGGGCGAAAAAACTATTACGTACTATCATTGCCTATACTCGCTTAACGTACCTTTCATGTGACTGTGGATTCCTGCGTTGAGTTCCGCTCAGTGTTTATCACCGGCATGAGAGAGGTATAAGGAAAGACCAATCAGGGCAATACCACCGGCAAACATTAATAGGTCCATTGGACTATTAAATGGCATATCGATGGCATGCTCAAAAAATTTGACGATCATAATCATCAGTATGACCTTTGCCAACCGTCCTTTAAGATCATCCAGGCTATGGATCATCAGGACATTGGATGAGGTTTCAGACTTCTCGGCCTTGTCGATCTTGCTAATAAACAGCTCATACATACCGAGGGCAAATATTAACAGTACGGTTCCCAACAGATAACCATCGACGATCTCAACCACATGGGCCACTGTGGAGCTACGTAATTCAGCACGGGCTACGGTGTCCAATGCCGGGGAGGCATATTCTGCCAGATGACTGACCATAATGACGGCATCTATGGTGGTGATGTAAAACATCGCCAGTGCACTCAAAAGACTGGTGACTACTCCAGACAAGACAACGAAACGGCTGTCCCATAAGGCAGATTCAAACATCTGTTCCAGTTTATGCATCACTATTCCCGTTTTTGTAATGTTTATTACAGAAGGCAGATAATATTTCATGCCAGACAAATAAAAAAGGGTCCCTGATGGGACCCTTTCATATATTACGGGTAAACGCTGGAGATTAGCGGTTCAGATAGGCTTTATCTGTCTCTTCCACCACACCGATGGACCAGGCACCACGAGTCTTGGCATGCTCAACCGCCGCATCGACATCCGCAACGCTGTTGCCGCGTTCTATGGTCAGTTCCTGACCAGGTTGGATCAGGTCAGCATCGTTGATCTTGTCACGGTTGGCCTTATAAATCAGTGGCCAGTGATACGGGTTGTTATAGATGTCCGGCTTGCCGGAGATCTTCCACAAACTATCACCACGAACTACCAGATAGGTATCATTCGCAGGAGCCTCAACCTTTGGCTCTTCAGCCTGAGTGGTAGGTGCTACCGGGGTTGGCTCTTCTGAAGGTTTTTCAGGCCCAGGACAAGCGGTCAACAACCCGACCATGGCAAAAAGTGAAGCAAATTTTATGAGATTTTTCTTGTTCATTCCGGATTTCCCCGATTCTTAGCATAATTAGTCACAAACTAGCACCCGTCTGGGTTTACTGTCAATAACGCACTGACTTAACACAGTATAAACATGATGCAGTTCAAATCTAGCGTTTTATGTGCAGGCTATATAAACATATAATGGTGTGATTCACCCTTACGACATACCTCACACAGGAGAGTTCAGTGTCCAGCACGTTTTATCACAACCCCCGTTGCTCCAAATCACGCCAAACCTTACAGCTATTAAACGAAAATGGTGTGGATCTGGATGTGGTTGAATATCTGAAAACTCCACCGGATTATGAAACCCTCAATGCCATTCTTACTATGCTAAACATAGAACCCCGTGACTTGATGCGCAAGGGAGAAGATGAGTACACACAGCTCAACCTGAATAATGCAGCCCTGACACGAGAGCAACTCATCCATGCAATGGTGGAGACTCCGAAACTCATTGAGCGCCCCATACTTGTTAAGGATGGCAAAGCTGTCATTGGCCGTCCGCCCGAACTCGTACTGGAACTCCTCTAATGGCCGAAATACTCGTACTTTATTATAGTCGCGATGGTGCTACCGCAGAGATGGCACGGCAGATAGCCCGAGGGGTAGAGAGTGTTGACGGTGTTTCTGCACGTATCCGCACCGTCGCCGAGGTAGGTCCGCAACATGAGGCCGTGGGAGACAGTATCCCTGAGTCTGGGCCACCCTACGCCAGCATCGACGATCTAAAAGAGTGTGATGGTCTGGCCATGGGCAGTCCTACCTACTATGGCAACATGGCCTCAGCACTAAAGTACTTTATCGATCACACTACACCGCTGTGGTTGTCCGGTGCCCTGATCGGAAAACCCGCCTCGGTCTTCACCTCTACCGGCAGTATGCATGGGGGTCAGGAAACCGTATTACTCAGCATGATGCTACCTCTGTTACACCACGGCATGATGATTATGGGGCTGCCTTACAACACCGAGGATCTGATGAACACCTCCAGTGGTGGCACACCCTATGGCGCCAGCCATATGGCAGGCAGTGGTGGTGATGCCCGCTTAAGTGATGAAGAGATCCGCATGTGCCAAATCCAGGGTCAGCGTCTGGCCGAAACCACCGCAAAGTTGAATAGATAAGGGACTATAGATATGAGTCACTTATTCACCAGCTCTCCCCTTTGGCGTCTGATGTCACTGCTGGGTATTTTCGGCCTAATTAGCTTATTGATGGTTTGGGAGATCTGGCTGGCACCATCGATCGATAGTACCGAGGGATTGCTCGCCCTGCCACGTTCTCTGGTATTGCTGTTTATGGTGGTGCCATTGTTGTTCCCCCTGCGCGGCATCCTCCATGGGCGACCCTATACCCATGCCTGGACCAGCTTCCTTGCCCTGTTCTATTTTATGCATGGCGTCGGAGAGGCCTGGGCCGGAGTAGATACGGCTTATCTGGGACTATTGGAAGTATTGTTCAGTGTCATGTTATTTATCGGTGCCATCCTTTACACCCGTTTTCGTAGCCGGGAACTGAAGGCCGAGCAGGTGAAAGGCTAATGCCTTACTGGTCTAGGGTTCAAGGTGAAAGATACAAGGATGAGCTCTATTCCCTCGTATTTTAAATCTTAATAACCTAGAACAGGGATTTGACGAAGGGTATGGTCAGCTTCCTCTGCGCCTCCATAGTGGCAGAGTCCAGTTTGTCGAGCAGCTGTATCAAACTATCCATATCCCGCTCACAGCGCTTTAAAAGATAGTTAGCGACCTCATCCGGCAGATCAAAACCCCGATTCCCGGCCCGTAACTGCAATAATTTCAGCTTCTCCTCATCGTTCAGCTCATGCAGTTGCAGGGTAAGGCCATAGCTCAGACGTGAGGCCAGATCAGGCAATTGCACCGGCAGGGCCGCTGGGGCAACCCGAGCCGCCACCAGCAGACGGCCACCGGCATCCCGCATACGGTTATACAGATGGAACAGGGCGGTCTCCCACTCGACGTTTCCGGCTATCTGATCCAGATCATCGATGGCAAGCAGGGACATGGCTTCCATCCCTTCCAGCATCTGTGGCGCCATACTCTCCTCCGCCAGCGGCAGGTAAGCGACCGCCTGACCCTGCTCCGCTATGTCCTGACATAGCGCCTGTAACAGGTGACTCTTACCACTACCACTACTTCCCCACAGATAGATGAAGGTCTCGTCCACAAGTTGTAGGGCTTGAACCGCCTGATGATTTTTCGCCGGGTAAAAGTTGGAGAAGCTAACGTTGTCACGTAAGCCGATGCCGAGTAATAACTGATTCATGGCTATTTTTCTTGTGAGGGATCCACAACGGACTCTGAGCCGCCATAAAGGGAACTGGCAATATAGTGTCGTCGCACAAAGCGCAACCAGACAGCGATGACAGCAGCCAAGGGCAAGGCCAGCAATACTCCGATAAAGCCAAACAATTGTCCGCCCGCCAGTACAGCAAAGATCACCGCGACCGGGTGCAGGCCAATACGCTCTCCAACCAACAGGGGGGTTAATAACATTCCCTCTATCGCCTGGCCGACAGCGAAGACACCCGCCACCGCCAGTAAGTGAGAAAGATCATGAAACTGAATAACAGACAGAGTACCCGCGATAATGATGCCAATAATAAAACCCAAATAAGG
>JAOUJT010000166.1 GCA_029883105.1 Gammaproteobacteria bacterium | reverse complement strand
CAAAGGGATGGAAACACAGGAACAAAACATCCACTTGTATCTTAATGAAGTAAAATCAAGAATCAAAATATTGAATAGTTATAACCAGGCAGGAGCATTAGATATAGTCCAAAGTGAATCCTATGACAAAATGCAGAACTCTTTATCACAGTGGACAATATCATTTAACAACGTAAAAAATATATATGATTCTCCCGGATGGCGAAGAGATATTCCGATGTTAAACAAAAAAATTCAACCAAAAATAAAATATATAGAAGACATCCTCAACAAGAATGAACATGAGCTGTATCTATCTGAGACCGAGGATATACACATATTACACGACATAGCCAAACTTCTATCCTCTTCCATCATTTACATAGGACTTAGCGCATTATCTATATCAATAATCAGTTTTTTATTATTTGAATACGCTATCAACAAACCCATAATCCAGATAATTCGCTGTTTTAATGCAGAGACGGAGGGCGATCAAAATAGCACCCTCCCCACCACAAACATAAAAGAGATTAAAGAACTGGTTACGTCATTCTCTCAAATGAGAGAACAGATCCATTCTCGACAAAACAGACTTCAATCCATACTCGATACAGTAGCAGAGGCGGTTCTTACATTAGATAGTAATGGCTTCATCGAGTCCTATAACAAATCTGCTGAAAAATTATTTGACTACAGTTCTGAGGAAGTTATTGGCAAACACATTTCCATTATTATCCCACCAGCCAAGCACAGCCAGCTACATGGCATGATACCACTGAATGAACATCGCATACCTGAAGAGTTTGAAGAAGAGGCAATTCGTCGCGATGCGATATTCATACCTGTATCAATCAAGATGAGCGAGGTACATCTTGATGGCAAGCCCTATTACAACACATTGATTGCTGACATCCGCGAACAAAAGGCGGAAATGGATAATTTACGCTATATTGCCGAACATGACGGGCTTACTGGACTTTATAACAAAAGCTTTTTTATGGATGAACTGGATCGAATCATAAAAAGAACGCATAGAAACAAGTCCGGAATTCATGCACTACTCTATATCGATTTAGATAATTTTAAGTATGTTAATGACACACTCGGACATAGTGCTGGTGATGAGTTATTAATAAAAGTATCAGAAATTGTTAAAGGATGTTCCAGAGATAGTGATATATGCGCACGACTTGGAGGTGATGAATTTGCTATACTTCTCTTTGATTTAAATATAAAGAATTCTACTGACATAGCCGAATCTATCAGACGCTCTATTGAACAGTATCAGTTTACATACAGGGGTATTGATTGTGATTTTGGCTGCTCTATAGGTATCACACTTATCGATCAGGACAGTGGTTCTGCGGCTCCAGTATTGATGAAGGCAGATTCCGCTTGTCAGGTAGCAAAACGACATGGCAAGAACCATGTCTATCTTCTATCCCCGGAAAACAATGATGAAAGTAGTCTATTTGGCGAGGATTCCAGCTGGGCAGAAAAAATATCCGAGGCCATCAATAATGATACCTTTGAACTTCTTCACCAGCCAATCATAAATATCGCAAGTGGCACCATTGATATCTATGAAATATTTTTGCGTATGAAGGACAAAGATGGCGATATAATGCCCTCTGCATTTTTCAAGATAGCAGAACGATTGCGTCTAGCTACAGATATCGACAAATGGGTAGTAAAGAATACTATTTTGCGTATATCACGAGATATTTCTGCCCGGAACATACATTATTCCATCAACCTATCACAACAAACCTTGGCAGATCTGGAAGCTTGTGATGCTATCGTTAAACTCATACGTGACGGTAATATCGAACCTGGCCGCATAATATTTGAGATTTCAGAAGCAGCAACCATTGCAGATATCAATATGGCAGAAGAATTTTTATCTCGACTTAAACTATTTGGGTGTCAAACTGCTCTCGACGATTTCGGTAGCGGTATGTCCTCACTGACCTACTTGAGAAATTTCTCGGTGGATTATGTCAAAATAGATGGTCGCCATATTCGCAATGCTGCAATGAATGATATTGATTTTGCGATGATAGATGCACTCAATGACATATCACATTCGATGAAAATAAAAACCATAGCAAAATGTGTTGAAGACGATATGTCTCTAAAGAAGATAAAGGCGGTTGGTATTGATTATGCTCAAGGTTATGCCATAGGCCGACCAGAGCCAATGGCATAGTTATTGGCTGTTTCTTATTGAACTATACTTGAAGCACTCGCACTCTGGGAGTTACTCCACATAATAATTCATAACCTATGGTACCGGCAGCCTCGGCAACCAGCTCGATGGGCAGGCCTTCACCCCACAGGGTTGCCTCGTCACCCACACGTGGTTGAACGATTCTGCGTAGATCCACGGTGATCATATCCATGGACACTCTTCCTATTAATGGCACCAGTTGATCCCGTACCAATACTGGTGTGCCCTCTTTGGCATGGCGGGGATAGCCATCGCCGTAGCCCATAGCGACCACACCAACCGGCATATCCTCTGGACATTCCCAGCTCCCACCGTAACCAACACGATCACCCTTCTTTAGGTAGTTCACCGCAATGAGACGTGAACGTAGGGTCATAACCGGTTTTAAACCATGCTCCGTGCCCTGTTGTCCTTTCATCGGTGATACACCATAAAGCATAATTCCCGGGCGTACCCATTCGCTATGGCTATCGGGCCAGGCCACTATTCCTGCAGAATTGGCAATACTGTGTTCACCAGTATAAGTCGATACTGATTGTCGGAATAGCTGTAACTGCTGTTCACTGCTTGCATCATTGGCATCATCGGCATTGGCGAAGTGGGTCATAAATCCGATCTCGCTGACATTCTCTGACAGGCGCAAATGCTCTACCGCTTCTTCAACCAATTCCGCTGCCAGCCCCAACCTATGCATACCAGTATCGATCTTTAACCAGACCTTTACCGCCTGCTTAAGCCGGGCCTTGGCCAGGGCATTGATCTGCCACACATGATGGATGGTAAGTGTGAGTTGATGTTCTTCAATGGTAGGAAATTCGTCCTCGCCAAAAAAACCCTCTAACAGATTTATCGGCTGTTTGATCCCCGCCATACGCAAGGCCCAGGCCTCTTCGCCACAAGCAACTCCAAAGGCGTCTGCATGATCCGCCAGGGCCCGACCAATACGCACCAATCCGTGCCCATAGGCATTGGCCTTAATAATAGCCATGACTTTACTGTTTGGAGCTAGCTCGCGTACACGCTCAAGGTTGGCAGTGAGGGCTGCCATATCAAGGCAAGCCTCGGCGGCACGACTCATTCGTCGTAGTCCTCGTAGCCGCCTTCACGGATGTGGTTTTCAAATTTGGTGTACTGACCGAGGAAGGTCAAACGTACCTTTCCAATGGGACCGTTACGTTGCTTACCGATGATGATCTCAGCGGTGCCTTTATCGGGGCTATCCTCGTTGTATACCTCATCACGATAGATGAAGACGATAACGTCGGCATCCTGCTCAATAGCGCCGGACTCACGCAGGTCGGACATTACCGGGCGTTTGTTCGGCCGCTGCTCCAGTGAGCGGTTGAGCTGTGACAGGGCAATCACTGGCACCTCCAACTCCTTCGCCAGGGCCTTCAAACCACGGGAGATTTCAGAGATCTCGGTGGCACGGTTCTCACCATTGCCTTTGGCCGATTGCATCAACTGCAGGTAATCAATCACGATTAGACCAAGGCCATGTTCACGTTTGATACGCCGGGCACGGGCGCGTACCTCCATTGGATTAAGCGCCGCTGTGTCATCGATAAAGATCTGTGAGTCGTTGAGAATGCCCACTGCTGAGGTGATGCGATTCCAGTCATCGTCTTCCAGCTTACCACTGCGTACTGCCTGTTGATTCACTCGTCCCAGTGAAGAGATCATACGCATGGCCAGCGATTCACCGGGCATTTCCATACTGAATACCGCCACCGGTACCTTGCCTTTGATCGCTGCGTTTTCCGCCAGGTTCATAGCAAAGGTGGTCTTACCCATGGAGGGACGACCGGCGACAATAACGAGATCCGATTTCTGCAGACCCGAGGTCATATCATCAAAATCACTGAAGCCCGTGGAGAGACCGGTGATGGCGTTGTCCTGATGGAACAGTGTATCAATCCGATCTACAGCCTTGGTCAGCAGAGCGTTGATGCTTTGAAAGCCCTGTTTGCCACGCGCCCCCTTCTCGGCGATGGCAAAAACATGCTGCTCGGCCATGTCCAGCAGCTCTGCCGCATTACGTCCCTCCGGGTTGAAACCGGCATTGCTGATGTCTGTACCCACATGGATCAACTGGCGCATCACTGAGCGTTCACGCACGATGGACGCATAGGCCTTGATGTTGGCAGCGCTGGGGGTATTTTTAGCCAGAGTACCCAGGTAGGCCAGACCGCCAGCATTATCCAATAGATCACGACTACCCAGCCACTCAGACAAGGTAATCACATCAAACGGGGTACCTACTTCACCTAATTCACTAACGGCACGATAGATAAGACGATGGTCACGACGATAGAAATCTTCTTCGATCAATAAATCCGCAATCTGGTCCCAGGTGGCGTTGTCCAGCATCAGACCGCCTAATACCGACTGCTCTGCCTCGATAGAGTGTGGTGGCACCTTCAGTGCCTCTGTAGCGGCATCGTATTGCTCTGGTACTGGTGCCAGCTCGGTCATTCACACGCCCTCTATCAGGTTCTGGTTATACGACAATATATGGAATTTCTATGTTCCCAAAATACAATGCCCCCGACAACATGAAATTGCCGGGGGCATTGTTAAGGTGCTGAATAATTTAAGGATTATTATTCAGAGATGATATTAACCTTAATGCTGGCAGTGATTTCACTGTCCACCTGAACGTCAACATCAAATTCACCCACCTCGCGCAGGGCACCGTTGGGCAGACGTATTTCGCTCTTCTCCACTTCAGCGCCAGCGGCGTTAAGGGCGTCAGCAATATCGACGGTTCCAACAGAACCGAATAACTTACCTTCTTCACCAGCAATACGAACGATATCGACACTCATGCCTTCGATCTTGTCGGCGCGTGCCTGGGCTACCGCCAGGACACCGGCAGCAATCTTCTCCAACTCAGCACGACGAGCCTCAAAACTGGCAACGTTGGCTTCAGTGGCAGCGATTGCCTTACCCCTAGGCATAAGGAAATTACGACCATAACCTGGCTTTACATTGACCTTATCGCCCAGATTACCCAGATTAGCTACTTTTTCCAGCAGAATGACTTCCATTTTGCATACCTCAAAAATAAATTCAGTTGTCTTAACGGTCTTGTTGCCCTTTTACTCGGGCAAAGCGTGTGCGTATATCCAGCCAGTTGTCTACCAGGCCAGTAAGGGCCATCAGCAGATTAAACTGTGGTGTCAGCAGCAACACGTACATCAAAATCAGCCACACCTTGTTGAGCTTAGCGATGGCCGCCATTCTATGGGCAACGGCAATTCCCTGTAAGGTATACAGAGACAGTACCAACACACCCAATTCTATGGACAGCTGTTGCGCCACACTCATCTCGTCTAAAGACGAGAAGCTCATGGCCAGTAATACCAATAACGAAGGCCATACAAACCAGCGTGACATCCGGTAGGAATGAAACTCCTCACGGAAGCCGCCTTCGTTATATAAGGTTGCCTGCCACCATCGTGCAACAAACAGCACCATCGTGGACATAAACCAGAAACCCGTGGCAGCAAGCCCTGTATATATCCGGGACATCAACTCCAGCGCCTGAATGAATGCAGGGTCCGACAACACCTCGCTAGCACCTAACAGGGTCAGAGCCTCAATCCAGGATGCCTGCCAGTGGCTAGATGGATCACCCAAAATCATATAGGTGATGATGATACCTAGCAGAGCAAACATGGCCGCGATGGATACCGTGGCAGACAGAGAGGTATTACGACGCAACAACTCTGCCAAAAATAGTGCCGGTATCCAAATCGGTATTACTAACTGTAATACGCCTACTGCGTCACCCAGTAGCAGCATTGCTGCCGTTACCAGAACCAAAACGCTGTAGAACAGGACCGTTAGTCCTTGCACTACACCACGACGTAAAGTCACCAGTGCCAGTGCGGCACCGCTAATAAAGATTAGCGGCAATAATATAATCGTCAGCGAAAGCAGTGCACCCAGAACCACTACCGACACGGCCTGTATACGGCCGCGCATAATGTAATTAGCTAGTGCGCGCACAAACGTTCCCTAAAACCCTATGTAGCTTACTTGTGGCTATCGGTGTATGGCAGCAGGGCCAGGAAGCGAGCGCGCTTAACTGCGGTCGACAGCTGACGCTGGTAACGTGCCTTGGTACCGGTAATACGGCTGGGCACGATCTTGCCAGTTTCAGTAACGTATTGCTTTAGAGTAACAATATCCTTGTAATCGATCTCAACAGTATCTTCTGCGGTAAAACGGCAGAACTTCTTACGACGGAAAAAACGAGCCATGATAACTCTCCTTTCAACGCCAACCGGCTAGGGG
>JAOUJT010000165.1 GCA_029883105.1 Gammaproteobacteria bacterium | reverse complement strand
AAATCTATTAGTCCATCAGATTCTGTTATGAACTTTGTTTCGAGATGAATATTGTAAATGTCAGGGTGGTATCCCATTATGCGATTTAATAATGTTGTGCCCGAACGACCTGTTCCTGCAATAAATATCTTATTATATTTCATTGTAATACCTTTTATTGATTAAGATACGAAGATATCCGCTATAAAGTCATCGTATACCCTGTAATAATCATTTGGGTCATAATTCATGCTTGCCAATACTAGGCATACGCTTCCTGTTGAAAAGTTGGAAATTGTCCTCCACATCATTTTTGGAACATATAGACCATAGTACGAACGATTTAGGGTGTATTTGTATTCTTCTTTACCATCGTCAAGTACAATGTCAAAACTTCCGGATGCTGCAATAATTATTTGCTGTAGTTCTTTGTGAGCATGGCTACCTCGTGTTTCACTATCTGGGATATCATACAAATAATATATCCGTTTAATATCAAAGGGGATATGGTTATTTGATTCAATGAATGTAAGCTTTCCCCTAGAATCAGTCACTTTGGGTAATTCTATAATTTTTGGTTTGTTGATGTCCATTGCAATGCCAACTATAAGTATGAATTCATGTGTTCAAAATTGTTGTTGTCTAACCATGTGGATATTTCACCGAAGTAGCTGCTTAAGATCAAAACTAAGATTTCATCACGATTTTCAGATAAAAGCTTATCTGGATTGGTTATAATCATTCCATCTATTTCCAAGCCGGATTTTTCTGTATCAGAATCAATAAGATAATCCAGTTTGATGTCATATTTTGTTTTAAAAAGTGAATATGATGCACCTGTTCCCCATCCGACTACTTTTCTTTTACTGCGTATCAGGTCTTTCCATTTGTTGTAGTCAAAATCACCTCTTTTTAAGCTGCTGATTAGTGTTAGTTTTTGATCTTCACTACAATTTAAATCGAAGTCTGAGTATTTTTTAATTAATGAACGTATGCCTCCCTCAATTATGTGCTTCTTATGTGAGGTGTTTGAATTATGAATTCTGTGTACACCGACAGGTCTATCGATATACAGAAGCTTAAATGAAGATGACAGTCTAATGTACATATCAACATCTTCAAATTGTAAGCTTTCGTCATAAAGTCCAATTGTCTGAAATACTTCTCGACGATAAAAAGCCAGAAATGGGGTGTGAAGTGGATTTCTTATCGCTTCTTCGAAAACATATCCAGAAGTCTTTTTTTCATATTTGCAGAGTCTGGATGTTTTGTCGCCTAATTCAGATAAGTTAATTACATGTTGACTATTAACTATATAGGCATCACCATGCGAAACCATATACTCATTACTATATATCATGCTTTGAACATATGTTGTAATAGTATCTGGGAGCATTATATCATCAGAAGCGATTATCGATATAAAATCGCCGCTGCTGAGTGAAATTGCTTCATTTAATGTTTTACATATACCTCGATTTTCCCGGTGCTTAAAAATGAAGTTGAATGTGTTATCTTTAATATATATCTGTATTGAGTTAATAAGTTTAACTGTTTCATCTTTAGAACCATCATCAATGACGATGAGCTCAATTGAAGAGTATGATTGATTGCATATAGATTCGATGGTTTCTCGTATATATGATGAATGATTGTAGCTTGGGATAAGTACTGAAACTAATGGCGTGGTCATATCATGACTCCTAATCAGATAGCGAGTCCCATGTCAAAGGCGTACCTTTTTTAATTGATTTATTAAACGATCTTCCTATTAGTAATTTGTAATATTTGGGAGAAAGTCCATTTCCTGGTCGTATGACTTGGATGTTTTCATTGCTTATAGTTTCTCCTTGAGAAACATCTCTTGATACATATATACTTCTTCTATGAGATTTAGATAGGAATTCGCTAGAGCAAGAACCATACTTTATGCTGCCAAGTGATATATATGCTTCAGTTGACATATTTACTAAATTGGTCAGCTCATCTGGTTCTAATGAAAAATTAGAATCTACACCACCTTTAGTTCGGTCTAATGTAAAATGCTTTTCAATTATAGTCGCACCTAACGCTACTGATGTAATAGCGGAGCTATTACTAAGTGTATGATCTGATAGTCCTACCTGACAATTAAAAAGCTCTCGCATATGAGGGATAGTACGTAGATTGGCATCTTCTACTGGTGCAGGGTAACTACTCGTACACTTCAGTAAAATCAACTGCGAGCAACCATTATCTCGTGCAGCAGTAACACAGTCATCTAATTCGCTGAGACTGGCCATGCCCGTTGATATGATGAGTGGTTTACCAGTACGTGCGGTATATTCTATAAGTGGTATATCGTTATTTTCGAAG
Source organism: Gammaproteobacteria bacterium (assembly GCA_029883105.1). Taxonomy (GTDB): domain Bacteria; phylum Pseudomonadota; class Gammaproteobacteria; order Thiohalospirales; family Thiohalospiraceae; genus JABURT01. Next base: position 4,193 of record JAOUJT010000165.1, on the reverse strand, counting down.
GAAGCGATTTTGTAAGCAGGTACTTCCAGTGTTTCGAGGAAGTCAACAGCTGTCTGGTCAAATGGTGTACTGAAACCAATGATTCCGTGTTTCCTGCAGCGCTCAAAGATCGGCAGATGCCATTCCCAAGGTGTATAGGCCTGTTGATAGAGTTCATAAAGGCTATTTCCGACCCACAAGCTATTCTTGTCATTGATAAAAAATTCACCCTCACGGTTGTTCAGGGTCATAGTATCTGCGGTATAGGTCTGAATCTTGAGGGCATCGACGCCGGCGGCAGCGGCAGCATCGACTATCTTTAAGGCAGTTTCCAGTGATTGGTTATGGTTACCGGACATCTCGGCGATGATAAATGGCTTGTGTGCCTGCCCTATGAGCCTCTTTCCAATTTGTATGTCTGGGATGTTAGCCATGTCGGTTCTCAAAATAGTCCACTATTGCCCGGAAACTGGTTAGTTTGTAAATATCACTAGAGCTGATTTTCTCACCCAAAGCCTGTTCCAGCTCCATGATCAGTCGCAGTTGGCTCAGTGAATCCCAGCCCGGGCTGGATGTCATATCCAGGTTCTCGACCTCATTATCGTCCAGATGTGGAAAAACCGAAGTAAAAACTTCAGAGACCCTAACTCTGGTAGAGTCAATTGGATATTTTGCATCGTGGTGTGATGTTGAAGGTGCTCTCTCGATCGTTAGGGGCGTCTCTTTATTAAGCGGTATAAATTCTGAAGGTATGGCCTCTACCAGTTCAAATACTCCCAATTCCTGGCTGTACGCAAACATCACTCGGCGGCCATCGAAGGCGATGTCTGCTACTGGCTCCAACAGAATTTTGGCTCTGTGCTGGTTCAGAAGTGTTCGACTGTGATCCATGTCTGCTACTGCGTAGCAGACATGGTAGGGACCGCCGCCGTTTTGTAGGTGATTGAGGATAGGGGAGTCGCTGTCAGCAATAGGGGCAAGGATCTCGAAGGTGGTATCTCCTACCTGTACAAAGCAGTAGTGCACCCTCTGGGTCTCGTTGATACCGGGACCACGTAGCAAACGTGCGCCGGGCATGGCCAGATAGTTTCTGCTCGTCGCCTCCAGATCTGTGGTCGTGACGGCTATATGGTCCAGATAGAGGACGCCAAGTCTCTCAAGCAGTGTCTCTTTCATAGGGGATCTCTTTATAACTGACCCAGTGGGCCAGAGCTTCATCTGTGTTGTTTATTATGTAGGAATAGCCATTGTCAGTCCTGCTAAATCCTGCCTGTAGCAGTGACTCTAATGCCGGCTGATTGCGTTCATTGGGAACGTAATACATTAGTACTTCGGTATAACCCAGGCGCAGGGCCTCGTGTTTGAGCCAGGCAAAAATGGCCCCCTCCAGGCCGCGGCCCAGGTAGCGACAGGAGAGGATGAAGTTGTGGACTGTATAGGCTTTGCCATCTTCTCTCTGGCATATCAATACCCCGGCAGTTTCCGTAGCGGCAAATTTGTCACCTATATTGATAGCGTATACCTGTAAGCCCTGTTGTATTAACTCATCCAGCTGTAGGCCATTATAACGAAGCGAGGTCATGTTGAATTGATTGGTTTTGTTGATTAGCTGTACGATGCGCTGGCGGTTAAAATTATCCAAAGGTATGATCGCTAGCTGGCTCTCAAAGCTGGCCCAAAAACTCTCTTTGTCCGTATGTTTAGCTGCCTGTTGCATCTCTCTATTACGTTGACGCAGGCTGGTTCCACGCTGTCCCTGTGCAGCGGCCAGATGGCGCAGGGCAAGATAGGGGTGTTGCAGGATAAAGCCGGGCCATTCAGCCGGATCGTCTGGTAGATCCGGAACGACAAGTTGTGGAAGCCGCTGTTGTACTGCTGCACGTTCGTATGGACTGTCATCGATAAACATGATGGAGCCCAGACCCAATGACATTTCCCTTGCCAGTTCCTGAATGTTGTCCGCCTTGTCCTGCCAGTTAATGCGGTGGGCGACGAAGTCCTCTTCTCGTAGACGCATCTGTGGATGCCGGTTGATTGCATCAATGGCAATGGCCTCGGTGTTTTTGCTGCAGATGGCCAGCATGATACCTTGTTCCTTAAGCCCCATAAGACTCTGCTGCAGATCGGTATAGAGGTTACCCGGAAAGTCACCACCAAGGACTATGCCTTCCAGGCCATCGTCACCTATCACCCCTTGCCATAGTGTGTTGTCCAGATCGACGACAATGGCACGTACACTTTTTTCCTGCAGGGATAGCAACCACTTACTGAGCAGTGTGGCCAGTTGAAGGTAAAAGCTTTGACTGTAGGGCAGTTTGCCCAGGTACCAGTATTTGCCAGGAGCGACCCGGTCCTGGCCTTGCTGCAGGATGAGTTGTGAGGTTGCGACGAGGTAACAGTCGTTCAATTCTTCACATAGTGTAGACAGGCGTTGGTTCATCTTGGTAAGCAGGGAAAACAGACCATCGTCTTGCCATAGTGAGCTATCTAGAGAAGTAAGACTGTTACTGTAGGGGAACAGATCAAATACCAGGAAGTTACTGTGCAGGCCCTTGCGCGCAAGACGTATATCCTGCAAGTAGTTTTCCAGCCGTTCCTCCAGCTGTGCCAGGTTTGCCCCGTTCAGTTCCAGGTCAGGGAGCAGGTCTTCTATACGCTCACAGAATATGCAGACATCCGGTTTCTCTTGATAGAGGGGAGAGTCAGGGGTGTGAATATAGGGGCGGTACTGACCGAAGGGGATGGCCTGATAGTGCAGGTGCTGGCCGCTCAGCACCTGATAACTGTCGGCAAAAACTCGGGCGGCGATATCCCAGTTAGCACTGCCGAAAAAACAGATGCGCATAGTTGGGCTGGACGGTTGTGTATTGGCTGCGGGGTTTTGCAGGGACATCTCTACAACCTCAACAGTATCTGTCTGTCGCTGTTGCTGGTACTGCCGGGTAACGATAAAACCAAAGCGCTTGTGTAGCTGTATTACATGTGTGTTGTTCAGCAGGGTTTCACAAATCAGGTTATTCATGCCAAGTTCATGAAATGCATAGTCGATGGCTTGCTGTTCTATCTCCAGCCAGATAGCCAGACGCTTCTGATTATCGACGGCATCGGAAGGGTCCATGTAAAAGCCCCAATGGCAACTTTTCTCCTCAGGATTGATAGCGAAGAAGTTGACCACGCCCGTCGCCGTGCCCCCATGTTGCATAATGAGAATGCGCTTGCTGGCGTCTGCACTGACTCTTTGCCACCACTCTTTATGCTCTTGCTGTGAGATCTCCTGCTCGTTAAACATCATGGCGCGCACAGAGGGTGCATTGCGCCAGCTCAGCATTATGTCCAGGTCTTGTTGTGTGGCTGCACGTAACATGTCTACTCTTCCAACGGTTGCAGAAACATGATGATCTGTCGACCGATACCCATATTGGCCATTGCTTCATAGAGCTTATTCGCTTTGTCTGGATCGATGTCGTGCAAAAGGTTTTCTATGGCGATGCGGCTACGGTGGCAGTTCTTGCCCTTGCTGGAGTCCATCACATAATTGCTGTCAGGGTTAAACAGGTTCATATCGATAGGGTGATCTGCCAAGCAACGAGTCATGGACCAGCCATGGTCTTCTGCAAGTGCCTGTAGTGCCGTCCTGTTGAAGTAGGAGATATGATCCGGTATCGCTACCCAGAATGGACGGTCTATATAGTTATGTTCCTGTAGATAACGTTGTACGCGGGAGAAATCGTTGGGTACCTCGATCAATAACACACCCTTCGGCTTAACAAGTTGACGTATCATTCCCAGCAAAAGAGCAGGTTCCAGCACATGCTCAAGGACGTTATCCAGAACCACCAGATCGTAGCTTTGACCCTCTGCGATAAAATACTGCAGTCGCTCATAAATATCGCCGGTGTCTATCTGTCCGGCAAGATGTTGGTTATGCTGATGCAGTCCGTGCTGGCTGAAATCGACCCCCTTTATCTGCCAGCCTTGTTGCTGGAAATGGTTCAGGGTCCAGCCCTCTCCACAGCCGATGTCCAGCATGCTGGTATTATCAGAATTGGCTGATTGAAGCAGTTGATTTATTACGCGCTCCTTTTGTATCAGCTTGTTATAGAAGTACCGCAGCTCGTCATCACTATAGCTCTGTTCATAACTGCCACGGGAATCCTGATAGTATTTGTTGCGATAGTAATCGTTCAACTCATGTTGTTGGGGTTTTTCGGCCA
>JAOUJT010000164.1 GCA_029883105.1 Gammaproteobacteria bacterium | reverse complement strand
TCCAAATTGGTGGGTGGTACAGGGATCGAACCTGTGACCCTCGCCTTGTAAGGGCGATGCTCTACCAGCTGAGCTAACCACCCGGACCAAGAAAGCGCGTTAGTTTACTGCATCCTTAAGCGCTTTGCCAGGTTTAAAAGCAGGAACCTTAGCCGCTGCAATCTGTATTTCGTCACCGGTACGAGGATTACGACCAACACGAGCAGCGCGATCACGTACCTGGAAAGTACCAAAGCCAACGATAGTAACTTGATCGCCACCCTTTAGAGCATTTGAAACAGTATCAATGGCAGAATCCAGTGCACGGCTGGCGGCCGCCTTAGAAATGTCGGCTCCTTCCGCAATTGCATCAATCAGTTCAGATTTATTCACGCGTTATTCCCCTCTATTATTTTTCATCACATCGCCAAAGTATAAATGATTTGACTATGGCAGATTAAAAGACTTGAACCTCTAGTATTGGCTAATGGGTTATTATTATCACACCCCTAGGAGGCGATCTACAATTTACCCACTTTTACAGGCCGCATCAACATTGACTTCGAGAAACAGGGCACATTTCTCACCTAGTGGTGAGTTAATGTATTCTCCTTATCCTCTTTATCCTTATTCTCTAATGTATCTACATCATCAGATAACGGTTTTGGTGCATATTGCAAGGCTACGGCGAGTACCTCGTCTATCCAACGTACTGGTTTTACCTCTATTTGGCCGAGGATATTTTCCGGTATGTCCGCCAAGTCCTTTTTATTATCTGCTGGGATGAGGACCGTCTTAATTCCTCCACGGTGAGCCGCAAGCAACTTTTCCTTCAGGCCACCGATGGGCAACACCTCCCCTCTCAGGGTTATCTCACCCGTCATCGCCACATCCGCCTTAACAGGGATCTTGGTTAAAGCCGATACCAGAGCCGTACACATACCAACACCCGCACTGGGACCATCCTTAGGGATTGCACCCTCTGGAACATGGATATGCACATCCTGCTTTTCATAGAATTCAGGATCGATACCCAGTACCTTGATACGGCTTCTGACCACACTCATAGCAGCTTGTATGGATTCTTTCATTACGTCGCCAAGTTGGCCTGTAATGATATGCTTGCCCTTTCCTGGAACCACGGCGGTCTCTATGGTCAATAGCTCACCACCCACTTCTGTCCATGCCAGACCTGTAACCTGTCCTACCTGATCATTTTCTTCGGCCAGACCATAGCGGTACTTGTGTACTCCAAGATATTTTTCCAGGTTCTCGGAGCTTACTGCAATGCATGCTGTTTCGTCCGTTCTTAGTAATATATCTTTAACTACTTTACGACAAATTTTGGAAATTTCACGCTTCAGGCTACGCACACCAGCTTCACGAGTATAATAACGAATTACATCGAGAATTGCTGACTCGTCTATGCTTATCTCTGTGTCTTTAAGACCGTTGGCCTTGATCTCAGTGAGAACAAGATATTTCATCGCAATGTTAAGTTTTTCATCTTCGGTATAACCCGGTATGCGAATAACTTCCATGCGATCAAGCAAAGGCCCTGGGATATTCATACTATTTGCTGTTGCAACAAACATTACATCGGACAGGTCGTAATCAACCTCCATGTAATGATCGTTAAAACTATTATTTTGTTCAGGATCGAGAACTTCCAATAAGGCCGATGACGGATCTCCACGGAAATCCGTAGACATCTTGTCTATCTCGTCCAGCAGGAATAAAGGATTCTTGGTTTCAGCCTTAATCATATTTTGAATAATTTTACCGGGCATAGAGCCAATATAAGTACGGCGATGACCTCTTATCTCGGCCTCATCACGTACGCCACCCAGAGACATACGAATGTACTTACGATTGGTTGCACGAGCCAGCGAATTGGCTAACGAGGTCTTGCCGACACCAGGAGGGCCTACTAGACACAAGATCGGGCCTTTCATCTTTCTAACACGCTGTTGAACAGCCAGGTACTCAAGAATTCTTTCTTTTACTTCCTTCAGACCATAGTGATCGTTTTCCAGTACTGCCTCGGCCTTGGACAAGTCACGACTTATCTTGCTGCGTTTCTTCCATGGCACACTGGTGATGGTCTCAATGTAGTTTCTTACCACGCTTGCTTCAGCAGACATGGGAGACATCATCTTAAGTTTGTTAAGTTCGGATTCTGCCTTTTCTTTTGCCTCTTTTGGCATGCCGGCATTTTCTATGCGGCGAGAAAGATCATCGACTTCGTTCGGGCTTTCATCCAGATCACCTAGCTCTTTTTGAATGGCCTTCATCTGCTCATTCAAATAATATTCGCGCTGGCTCTTTTCCATCTGGCGTTTAACACGCCCACGGATGCGCTTTTCAACCTGCAGTAGATCGATCTCTGTTTCCAGCAGGCCCATGATGTGCTCAAGGCGCTCACGAACACTACGAATCTCCAGGATAGTTTGCTTCTCGTCGATTTTTAACGACATATGTGCAGAAATGGTATCGGCCAGACGACTAGCATCCGTTATGCCCTGCAGAGATGAGAGTATTTCTGGCGGGATTTTTTTATTCAGTTTAACGTACTGATCAAACTGAGTGAGTACAGAACGGGAAAGAACTTCCATTTCCCGTTCGTCTAAAATCTCTGGCTCTTGGGTTATGTACTGAGCCTGAAAATATTCTTCGTCTCCGGAAAAACGAACGACGTGAGCACGATTTTCGCCTTCAACCAGTACCTTAACCGTGCCATCGGGTAATTTTAGTAGCTGTAAAATATTGGCAAGGGTGGCGGTGCGATAGATATCCTCTTCTTCCGGCTCATCCGTCGAGGCGTTTTTTTGTGCGGCAAGAAGAACCTTTTTATCGTTGTTTTCCATCGCATCTTCCAATGCCTTGATGGATTTTTCGCGACCAACAAATAAAGGGATAACCATATGTGGGAAAACCACGACATCGCGCAGTGGCAATAATGGTGCTGTATCCATTGGGGAATTGCTTACTTCGAACTGCTCATCGTTTGATTCCATGATGGACTCCTGCCCCCTCTAGAAATAATCTCCACTGACGTGGAGATTTAGAATTAGAATAAATAACCGTTAATGACCAACATAGGGTCGGCTTGGGGCTAATTCAAGAGTAAAACACTCAATTATATGCAATCACTCAAATTAACTATCTATTGCTCGCTCGCGCTGAGACTCATTATTTTCGTATATCAATAATGGTTCACCACTACCGTCGATCACGCTGGCATCAATCACCACCTTGCACACATCATCCATGGATGGCAGGTCGTACATGATATCCAGAAGGTTATGCTCAAGGATAGAACGCAGGCCACGTGCGCCTGTTTTCCTCTCCATAGCCTTGTAAGCCACAGATTTTAGCGCATCTTCACGGAATTCCAATTCTGCACCTTCCATCTCAAACAGCTTACTATACTGCTTGGTCAGGGCATTTTTGGGTTCGGTAAGAATACGCATCAAAGCCGTCTCATCCAACTCCTCCAAGGTAGCAATCACTGGTAGGCGACCCACAAACTCGGGGATGAGGCCGTAACGAACCAGATCTTCGGGCTCAATCTTCTTTAACAGTTCGCCGACATTCTTTTTCTCGTCCTTGCTTGCGATCTCTGCTGAAAATCCAATTCCGGCCTTCTCTGTTCTATCGCGGATAATACGATCCATTCCTGCAAATGCGCCGCCACAAATGAACAGTACATTGCCGGTGTTCACTTGTAAAAATTCCTGCTGTGGGTGCTTGCGTCCACCTTGGGGGGGTACCGAAGCGACCGTGCCTTCGATCAGTTTCAACAATGCCTGTTGTACACCTTCACCGGAAACGTCTCGGGTAATGGAGGGGTTATCAGACTTACGAGAAATCTTGTCGATTTCATCGATATAAACGATACCTGTCTGAGCCTTGTCGACATCGTAATCACACTTCTGCAGCAGTTTCTGAATGATGTTTTCCACGTCTTCGCCCACATAGCCGGCTTCGGTCAGAGTGGTGGCATCGGCAATGGTAAAGGGTACATTCAACAAGCGAGCAAGGGTCTCTGCCAGCAGGGTCTTACCACTACCAGTGGGGCCCATCATCAGGATGTTGCTCTTGGAGAGCTCTACATCATCCTTCTTTTGGCCAACTTCCAAACGTTTGTAATGGTTGTAAACCGCCACAGCAAGGGCTTTTTTAGCCTTATCCTGACCGATAACATACTCATCCAGGACGTCTTTAATCTCATGGGGGGTGGGTAATTTGCCACCGCTGGCACCGGCTTCCTGCTCCTGAATCTCTTCACGAATGATATCGTTACAAAGATCCACGCATTCATCACAAACAAATACGGAGGGTCCTGCAATTAACTTGCGGACTTCATGCTGGCTTTTGCCACAAAATGAACAGTAAAGGAGTTTATCCCCACCACTATTGTGCTTATCGTCGCTCATATCAGGTCCTCACGCGGCCGTTGGCCTTCCTATTCAACATGCATGCTGGCTACACGTTTTGCAAGTCTGCGTGCTAAGTTTTTACGCTAATATTACTTTCGGCCAAAAACTGCGATTCTTTACTCAGCAGATTCCATTTGTCGATTGTTCAACATAGTATCGATGAGACCATACTCTACAGCCTCATCGCCACCCATGAAGAAGTCACGATCTGTATCTATCGCAATTTTATCCAGAGCTTGGCCGGTGTGTTGAGCCAATATCTCATTCAGACGCTGTCGAATACGCAGGATCTCATTGGCATGAATCTCGATATCAGTTGCCTGACCCTGAAATCCACCCAGAGGTTGATGAATCATCATGCGGGAATTGGGTAGGCAATAACGCTTGCCTGCGGCACCACCTGCCAGTAACAGGGCTCCCATACTGGCAGCCTGACCGATACACATGGTGCTGACATCGGGTTTGATAAACTGCATGGTGTCATAGATTGACATCCCAGCAGTCACCGAGCCACCTGGAGAGTTTATATAAAGATGTATGTCCTTATCGGGATTTTCTGACTCAAGAAACAACAACTGAGCAACCACCAGATTTGCCATGTGGTCTTCAACCTGGCCAACCATAAAGATGACTCGTTCTTTCAGCAGACGCGAATAAATGTCGTAGCTTCTCTCGCCTCTAGAGGTCTGTTCTACCACCATAGGGACCAAACCAGAACTTATGATATCCGAGGCACCTGAATGAATTTTATCCACGCTATCGTCCTTCTGTAGTCGGGAAATCCCGAGTATATTTATTCAGCTTGAGCAGACTGCATAAGCTCAGTAACTGACATTTTTTTGTCCGTTATCTTCGCCTGGTCAATCACCCAATCCACAATCTTACGTTCAATAACCATCGACTCGGCTTCCGCCAAACGCTTCTTGTCAGCGTAGTAATAATCGATAACTTCTTGTGGCTTCTGATATGGCGCAGCCATCTCTTCAACATAAGCGCGCACATCTTCATCAGAGGCCTTAATATCCTGCTGACTAACCACTTCAGACAATAACAGACCTAACTTAACTCGGCGTTCAGCCTGTTCCTTGTACATACCGTCATCAACATTCATCTGTGACAGATCTACACCCTGCTGTTGCAGGTTTGCCGCCATCTGTTGTGCCAGATTCTTTGATTCCTGTTCAATCAATGCAGTAGGAGTATCGACGCTGTTCTTTTCCAGCAGGTTATCCATAACCTGCTGCTTAACACGATTCTCTATGGACTGAGCAACCTCACGCTCCATATTCTGACGTATTTCTTTACGCATGGCGTCAACACCGCCCTCGATACCCATAGCTTTAACAAACTCTTCGTCTATCTCTGGCAGCTTAGGACCTTGAACCTTGTTGACTTTAATCTCGAATACTACCTCTTTACCCGCCAGTGTTTCCGCATGGTAAGATTCTGGGAAGCTCAGATTCAGGCTACGCTCTTCGCCCGCTTTAGCACCAACGATACCTTCTTCGAATCCAGCAATCATTCGCTTGGCACCTAGATCCAGAGGAAAATCCTTGGCTTCGCCGCCATCGAATACTTCGCCATCAATCAGGCCTTTAAAATCACAATAGACGCGGTCACCCTCTTCACAGGCACGATCGACGTCGCCATAATCTTTACGCTGTTTACGGATGTTTTCGATGGTTTCATCAATATCAGCATCGGTCACCTCTACGACGGGATTTTCCAGCTTAACCTTGTCCATTGATGCCAGCTTAACTTCGGGCATAACCTCGAACACAGCATCAAACTGTAAACCCTGGCCAGGTTCAACCAGAGTGGGTTCTACAGTCGGTACACCGGCAGGCTTCAAACCCTGCTCTTGTATTGCTTCGTAGAAACTGGTCTGCATCATATCGCCAATCACTTCACTACGGATCTGACCAGCATATTTGCCACGAACCACAGAGAAAGGCACCTTGCCGGGACGAAAACCGTCCACACGGACACGGGAAGCCATAGACTTCAGGCGCTTATCAACTTCCTGCGCCACCGTCTCTTCTGGAACCGTGACGGTCATACGGCGTTCCAGTGCTCCCGTTGACTCGACAGATACTTGCATTTCAATTCCTCGTTTCAAAAACAGACACTCACCCTAAAGACTGCTCACAGCCAGGGAAG
>JAOUJT010000163.1 GCA_029883105.1 Gammaproteobacteria bacterium | reverse complement strand
CCCGAGGCGGGACTGAACTACATCTATTCCGAGATAGAGGTACCTTTGGTGCCGGTGCTGTCGCGTATCGAGCGCAACGGTGTGCTGGTGGATGCGCACAAGCTGAAGATACAAAGCGGTGAGCTGGCCAAGCGCATGCTGGAGCTGGAGCAACAGGCCCATGAGTCGGCCGGTGAGGTGTTTAATCTGGGCTCACCGAAACAGTTACAGGTGATCCTGTTTGAGAAGCTGGAAATACCCGTGATCGCCAAGACCCCCAAGGGCCAGCCCTCTACCGCAGAGAACGTGCTGGTGGAACTGGCGGAACAGGGTTATGAGCTGCCACAACTGATCCTTGAATACCGCAGTGTATCGAAACTGAAATCCACCTACACCGATAAGTTGCCGGATCTGATCCAGAGTACCGGCCGCATACATACCTCCTATCATCAGGCGGTGGCGGCCACCGGTAGACTCTCCTCTTCTGATCCGAACCTGCAAAACATCCCCGTGCGCAGTGCCGAGGGTCGACGTATACGTCAGGCCTTTATCGCCCCCAAGGGTTATCAAATCCTCTCTGCGGATTACTCGCAGATCGAACTGCGCATCATGGCGCACCTGTCTGATGATCCCGGTCTGTTGAAGGCCTTTAATGAAGGTGCCGATGTGCACAAGGCTACCGCTGCGGAGGTATTTGGGGTCGCCCTGGACGAGGTCACTACCGATCAGCGTCGTTCCGCCAAGGCGATCAATTTTGGTCTTATTTATGGCATGTCGGCTTTTGGTCTGGCCAAGCAGCTGGGCATTGCCCGCGGTGCAGCACAGGATTATGTCAACCTCTATTTTGAACGCTACCCCGGAGTGAAGGCCTATATGGACACCACCCGTGAGTTGGCCAAGGCGCAAGGCTATGTGGAGACGGTATTCGGTCGTCGCCTCTACCTGCCGGAGATCAATGCCTCTAACGGCCAACGTCGCCAATACGCCGAACGTACTGCCATCAATGCGCCGATGCAGGGAACCGCTGCGGACATCATCAAGCGCGCCATGCTCAAGGTGGATGAGTGGTTACAACAGGGTAAGGCCGATGCTCGCATGATCATGCAGGTACACGATGAACTGGTATTCGAGGTGGCGGAGGCCGAGGTGGAGAGCTTTGGCAAACAGGTCAGCCAACTGATGGAACAGGCGGCAGAGCTGAAGGTGCCGCTGGTGGTGGAGCCAGGCTCAGGCGCTAACTGGGACGAAGCCCACTAAGCCATCATAGAAATGAGTCTAACGCTTTGATACTGCTTTGTAGTCCTACTCCGGTGCTCATTTACTACCTGTAAACTGCGCTCCTCGCACGGCCTACGCCTTGTCTTAAAACGTTATCCAATATTTCTCTAATAACTTAGAGAAATATTATGCGGTGATGGGGAACAAAATCCGGGGCGGTAGGTCCCAAGGTTTATATGCGCTTTGCGTGATGATCTCCTTCTTATCCCCTCCGACTCTGTCGGACTGCCCTGGCCTCCCCCTCCGATTAGGTCAGGGCTTTTTTTTACCTAGAATCCCCTGCGGGGCTTCATTAGGTACTGCATGAACAAGAGTTTATGTCGGCCATGGGCCGACCTATGGACCCTCCCTTTGTGTTACTGACTGCAAACATAAAAAATCGCTCACTCAATCTCCAGCCACTGGTTCATCACCTCATGCGCTTCTTCTATACCCGTGCGCTTGAGGGCGGAGAAGAGTTGTATGCTGGCATCGATGCCCAGTTCATTCAGCTGGCGCTGTACCTGCAGCATGGTGGCCTTGGCGGGGCCGAATTTTATCTTGTCGGCCTTGGTCAGCAGGATATGGGTGGGCATGGCCACGGTCTTGCACCAGTTGAGCATCTGCAGGTCGAACTCGGTCATGGGGTGGCGCACATCCATCACCAGCACCAGGCCGCGCAGGGATTCACGCCCCTGCAGGTAGCCCTCCATATCGCGTACCCACTGTTCCTTCATCTTCTTCGGCACCTTGGCGTAGCCGTAACCGGGCAGATCCACCAGACGACGCTCTTCATCGATGCTGAAGAAGTTGAGTAATTGCGTACGCCCCGGGGTTTTACTGATGCGTGCCAGGCTCTTTTGCTGGGTTATGGTATTGATGGCGCTGGATTTACCGGCATTGGAACGGCCTGCGAAGGCGATTTCTGCGCCGCTGTCTGCCGGACACTGCTTGATACTGGGGGCGCTGGTAAGAAATTTCGCCGGTTGATAGGGGTTGCGAGTGGGTTTCATAGTCTGTCCGATAGCATGCCGAATACGGTGTTATTGAGAGGTTTCAAGGCCTGCAGCCCCATTTTGGTTGACCCGAGAGGGGGGCTGGTATACAGTTTTGGCGATTTCTACATGCCAAAAAAGGATGTCGTAAATCGATGGGCATTGTATCATGGCGAGCGAAAATGAATTCTTAATTATGTGCAGACAGGTATAAGGGGAAAATAATGAAAAAGATTATCGTTGCTGTAGCTTTAACACTGGTAGGAATGAACTCTGCCTTTGCAGATGCCAAGGCTAACTATCAGGCCGCCTGTTTTGCCTGTCACGGCACAGGTGCCGCAGGTGCTCCGCTGGTTGGTAAGAAGGATGCCTGGACGGCTCGTATCGCTCAGGGGAATGCTACCATGTATGACCACGCTATCAAGGGCTTCCAGGGCAAGACTGGTTTTATGCCTGCCAAGGGTGGTTCACAGTTGAGCGATGCCGATGTTAAGGCTGTTGTTGACTACATGGTAACCAACAGTAAATAGGTTTTTCGCTTTATATTTCAGGAAGGGTTATGAAAAAGATCATTGTTGCAGCGCTAGTCGTCATGGGAGTTGTGGGTACTGCTCACGCCGAAGGTAATGCCAAGGCGGGTCAGAATCTCGCGACCTCCAAGGGTTGTGTTGGTTGTCACGGTATGGACGGTAACAGCATGATTCCCGGCAATCCTAAGCTGGCGGGTCAGGGTGCTGGCTACCTTGCCAAGCAGATGGCTGATTTTAAGGCCAATACGCGTAAGGGTACGGTCATGAATGGTATGTCTGCAGGTCTGAGCGATCAGAACATGGCCGATATAGCGGCTTACTTTGCTGGTCAGACCATCAAGGTCGGCAGCGGCAACAAGGATCTGGTTAAGGCGGGCGAGAAGCTCTACCGTGGTGGCGACAAGGAAAATGGTGTCTCTGCCTGTATCGCCTGTCACGGCCCTACTGGTGCCGGCATGCCCTCAGCCAAGTTCCCCGCTCTGGGCGGTCAACATGCGGCCTATATTGCGAAGGAGCTGGAGTCATTCCGCACTGGCAAGCGTAGTAACGACACTGGCAAGATGATGCAGGACATAGCCGCGAAGATGAGTGAAGCACAGATGAAGGCCGTGTCTGAGTACATCGCCGGTCTGTACGCAAACTAAACTCCAGTCCTTAACTGAACTGTTGTATAAAAGGGTGGTCCTAGGACCGCCCTTTGTTATCTGGGTGATGCTAAAACCTGAATCCGGTAGGGTTTAAGAAAATAATAATCTGCTTTAGGCGGGGGAAGATGTGAGCAGCGAGCAAGTAAAGCAGCGCAATCGAAACAGCATAGGTCGGATTCTGCTGGAGTTTTTAGGCTCCATGAATCTGGCCATCACCTTGTTGGTGGCTATCATCGTTGCTGCGATTATTGGCACCGTATTGCAGCAAAACCAGGCCTATACCGGTTATCTGGCCAAGTTCGGCCCCTTCTGGTTTGAATTCTTTGAGGCCCTAGGCCTGTACGATATCTATGGCACCACCTGGTTCTGGTCCATCCTAGCCTTCCTGCTTATCTCTACCAGCGTCTGTATCTACCGAAATGCCCCGGGCATGTTGCGCGAGATGCGCCAGTTCCGTCTTGATGTGCAGGAAAAATCTCTGCGCAGTTTCCACAACGTGCGAGAGTGGAGATTCGATGGCGATGGTGAGAGACAGCTACAGGCGGTACAGGGCTACTTGAAGCATGAGGGCTATGCCCATCGGATCAAGGATCATGGTGACCATCGTTTGCTGGCCGCACGCAAGGGTACCTATAACCGTATCGGTTATCTGCTAACCCATCTGTCTATTATCGTTACCTGTGTAGGGGCGGTTATCGATGCCAACCTGCCGCTTAAGATACAACTGCTTAGCGGTGCCAAACAGGTAGAAACGCGTGACATCATTGCCAGTGAGGTGCCGGAAAAAAGTGTGTTACAGGCGGATGAAAATGACGCTTTTCGTGGCAATGTCTACATCTCGGAGGGCGGTAAAGCACGTATTGCGTTTCTGGGAATAAAAGAGGGCTATCTGGTTCAGCATCTGCCCTTCACCATCGAGCTAAAAGACTTTCGTATCGAACATTATCTGACGGGTCAGCCGAAATCTTTTGAGAGTGATTTGGTTATCCATGATACAGAGCTAGCACAGCCGTTAGAGAAGACCATCTCGGTCAACCATCCCCTGGTGTATAGAGGCTACTCTATCTATCAGGCAGATTTTCGTGATGGCGGCTCGAAATTAACCTTACATAGCTGGGGTGTGCTTGACGGCGAAAAGAATGAACTCAAGGGTGAGATCAATCAAAGCTATGATCTCGGTACGCCGCTGGGTAAATACATTCTGGAGTTGAACGATTTCCGTAAATTTAATATCGATGCAGCACCTGAGGGACATCCATCAGGAAAAGAGAAGATCAATTATGGTCCCAGCTTTACCTTCAAGCTTCGCAATGAAGCCGGCGAGGCGCTGGAATATACCAACTACATGTTACCGGTACTGTTTGACGGGCGTAATTTCTTTTTAAGTGGTGTGCGTAAAGAGGTTGGAGAACCGATGCAGTACATCCACTTCCCTGCCGATGAAAACAACTCTATGCAGCGCTTCATGCAATTACGTGCAGCACTGGCAGATAAGGCGCGTGTAAGTCGTATCGTTGATGCGCAGATGCGTGTTATGGCATCCAGGGTTAAGCTGGATGATGCGACGCGTATTAAGGCGACAACGTCTATTGTTACAGGTGTCGAGCGCTTTGTGCAGGGTGGATACGATGCCATTCTGGCGGGGGTAGATCGCGAAGATCCTGATCAGCAGAATCAGGCTAAAGCCTTGTTGAACGTGATGGTGCAGGTGTTTAAGTCTGTCTATCTGGATGTGATGAAAGAGACGGGTCGTGACACTGAGGCCAAACTGAATGAGAAAGATATTCTCTTCTTTGATGATGCCCTGAACGTAATGGCCTCCATCCATCTATACGGTTCGCCCATCTATATGCAGCTGAGTGATTTTGAGCATGTACAGGCCTCCGGTCTACAGATCGCCAAGGCACCAGGTACGATGATCTTTTACCTGGGATGTCTGATGTTGATTCTGGGCGTGTTCTTTATGTTTTATATCCATCACCGCCGTCTGTGGGTGTGGGTGAAGCAAGAGAACGGCCAAACGATTATGTTGTTTGCAGGTAGTGGTGATCGGGATCAGCGTGGCTTTGCCGCTCACTTCAAACAGTTAGCCGATACACTGGAACAGAGCCTGCAGCCAAACAAGGCGTAACAGGCCAAAAGGAGAATAGTTATGTCTATGACAGAAGACTCTATGCGCGAGCTCATGGAAAGACCCCCTTTCTTAAAGACCCTGCTCTTGCGTGACTGGGTCTGGGCGTTATTGGTGATGGTAGGTACCATCTTCACCCACGTTAAATACTCCGGCCTGATGGATGCCTATGAAATCGGTATTCTCTATCTGTCTGCGATCACACTGGTAGTGATGGGCTGGCGCTGGCGCGCCTTGCAGGTGTTGAGTCTGGTGGTGACTGTATTTAGTCTGTCGGCAATAAACCTTTATGGCAATGATCTAACGTTGGCGCAAACCAATTTCTTCTTAAAGTTCCTCATCTCCAGCCAGTCGGCGATTATGTGGATGAGCGCCCTGTATGTCCTGGCTACCGTGACCTATTTCCTCGGCCTGTTTCGTCGTTCAGAGTTTACCAGTAAGGTCGCCAGTAGCATGGTCTGGTCTGGTACCGCGATGGGCTTTATTGGCCTCATGGTGCGCTGGAGAGAGTCCTACCTGATCCATGTGGATGTGGGGCATATCCCGGTGAGTAATCTGTATGAAGTGTTTATCCTCTTTGCGGTAATAACCTCACTAATCTATCTGCATTATGAGCGTCGTTACAAGACCCGCGCATTGGGTGGCTTTGTGATGCTGGTGATCTCTGCCGCAGTGGGCTTTATCCTCTGGTATGCGTTCAGCAAGGGTGCGCATGAGATCCAGCCTCTGGTTCCGGCACTGAAATCCTATTGGATGAAGATCCATGTACCGGCCAACTTTGTCGGTTATGGGGCCTTTGCCATTGCTGCAATGGTAGGTGTTGCTTATCTAATACTGGACAGTCGTCGTAGGGTGAATCCAAATGGTTTCTTTGCTTCACGCATGCCAGAGCTCAATATCCTTGATGATGTGATGTACAAGTCCATCGCCCTGGGCTTTGCCTTCTTTACTATCGCGACGGTATTGGGCGCCATGTGGGCTGCCGAGGCTTGGGGAGGCTACTGGTCCTGGGATCCGAAAGAGACCTGGGCACTGATCGTCTGGTTGAACTATGCGGCCTGGTTACATCTGCGTCTGACCAAGGGGTGGCGTGGCAGACCACTGGCCTGGTGGGCGATAGTGGGCCTGTTCGTCACCCT
>JAOUJT010000161.1 GCA_029883105.1 Gammaproteobacteria bacterium | reverse complement strand
ATTTGAGTTAAGCCGCCGATGGTCTGATAATAGACCCATTCCAAGTAAAGAGAAGTGTGATTCCGATGCTGTTAGTGATATCCCCCGCCAAAACCCTGGATTATGAGACCAAACCCAAGACCAAGACCTTTAGCATGCCGGATTTTCTTCCGGATTCGCAGCAGCTGATAAATCGGGCCAGGAAATATTCAGTACTGGATATTATGGAATTGATGGCGGTGAGCAAAAAGATCGCAGAATTAAACTTCGAGCGCTTTGAGGCCTGGCATACACCATTCACACAGGACAATGCCAAGCAGGCAGTATTGGCCTTTAAGGGCGATGTATATACTGGATTGGATGCAGAAACCTTCACCGCCTCTGACTTTAGTTTTGCACAAAAACATCTACGTATCCTCTCCGGCCTATATGGATTGTTGCGGCCGCTGGATCTGATGCAGGCCTACAGGCTGGAGATGGGCCGCAAGATAGATACGGATCGGGGTAAGAATCTGTATGAGTTCTGGGGCAGCATTATTACCGATGGTCTTAATCAACAGCTGAAAAAATTGAAATCGGACACCCTGGTGAATCTGGCTTCCAACGAATATTTTAAGTCAGTAAAACCCAAACAGTTGCATGGAAAAATTATTACGCCCGAGTTCAAGGATTATAAGAATGGCGAATATAAGATGATGGGTGTGTATGCGAAAAAGGCGCGTGGACAGTTAAGCCGTTATGTAATTCAAAATAAAATTATTGAGCCTGAGGCGATGAAAGACTTTAATATTGACGGTTATAAGTTCAACAAAAAAATGTCCTCGGATTTGAAGTGGGTATTTGCACGAAAGCAAAAACCTTAATGCCGTTGCTATATGTGTTGGAAATAAATATATAGGGAAATCCTGTTCAAATCGACAGACTATAATTTCTTATGAGAAAGTCTGTGTGCCTTTGCGGCGCAGAAGTAAATAGATGCATTGTTTCAGGCTTAAGAATAAATCATTACTCACACAGGCATATTCTTCATGCATTTACTATTCTGTAGTATCGTTGAATTGGGTAGTGAAAGTCCTGCTATGGAGAACCTGGCTTATGAATACAAACCCTATACGCTGTAGTTGGTGTGGTGATGATCCGCTTTATCAGAAGTATCATGATGAGGAGTGGGGGGTTCCAAATTATGATGATCAGCACTTATTTGAAATGTTAAATCTTGAGGGTGCTCAGGCTGGTCTGAGCTGGATCACCATACTGAGGAAACGAGACCATTATCGCAAGGTATTTGATGATTTTGATGCGAATAAGATTGCCAGTTACAAACAAAGCAAGCTTGAACAACTGTTGTCCGATCCAGGTATCGTACGTAATCGCTTAAAAGTAGAAGCGACGCGAAGCAATGCCAAAAATTATCTTGAGCTCGTAGAATCACAGGGAAGCTTTAGTGATTTTCTTTGGCAGTTTGTCGATGGCAAGCCCGTACATAACCGGTTTAGTGAAATGAGTGAGATTCCCGTTATGACAAAACAATCTGAGGCCATGAGTAAGGAATTGAAGCGTCGAGGTTTTAAGTTTGTGGGACCAACCATTTGCTATGCCTTTATGCAGGCGGTGGGGATGGTTAATGATCACACGATGGATTGTTTTCGTCATAAACAGGTAAAAAGATCACCTTGCCATGGTGTAAAATAAGACGTCAATCATCGGTCCTCGATGAGATGGCATAAACCTTTATCGCTCATATTCGTTTCACATCCTGAGCTGCCTATCTGCCCATAAAGCCTTCGTTGATATAGCAATTAACCATTCATCCGACCATTTCCCCGTTTATCGTCTTTCTCTTGGAATGGGCCATTTTGCTCGGTAGCGTGGTAGGAGAATGACGATGTTAAAATTTATTATTATATTATTAGACGCAAGCGATGGGAGCATGCATGAGCAATCCAGAAGCTAAGGCCAGCAACATCCGATGATAAGCCTGTTTTGTACGACTATTTATGAGAGCGGCTGCATAAATTCTGTCCTCAGTATAGGAAAGGTGATGCTTAGTCGACCATATGGGCATTTGTTCAGGCATATGTAATGGGTTTATATAAGTGAGCGAAATAAAACCGCGCGTAGATTTTCTTCGTCTAAGGTGAAATTTTTTCCCTTTAATGCCAGCTTGAGGGGATGACCATTCTTGTGCAGAGCCATTGCTTCATAAGGTTCTTCTGAACCGGTAAGAACGTGATCCATCATGATGGAACTGCTTTCGGCGGTAAATAACTTCCACGAATTCAGGCCTAATAACTCATCATGGCGATAGCCGAATATCTCGCATGCACGAGGATTGGCTGTGATGATGATGCCATTGCTGTGGACGGCTATCGCGTCGTAATCTGGTTTCAGCATGTGCTCGAGCATGAAATTAGATACTTGCAGGTTTTTGTAAATCCGTGCGACACGAATGGTCTCTGAGTCGTGCATAAATCTTCCATGCTAAAAGGGTCATGTATCTTCGGGCAACCCGTGCTTTCGTTCTATAATAGCTAGATTTTAAACACAAACATCATATTTTACAATGGCCTAAGGGATTGGTTTATAAGTGCCGGATTTATTCCCTAAGACATTGTTGGCTAGGATTTTTCCCGAGAGGGGACATATAAATAGTACGCACTGATAGTCGGTGGCTGCTACGTTAAATTCTATTGTTGCAGTACTGTCAACGTCTAAGAGCTGCTCTTTTTTTCTATGGTTTGTCATATACTGTGTCAGGGTTAATGCAGAAGCCGGAAAAAATAATATAGTATCTGTATTTTTCCGCGCAGGGTTTGGAACAGGTGTTCAAATACTAACAAAGAAGCCGACTTTCGTCGGCTTCTTTGTTTTTTGCCTCAAACGTGGTGCCTGGTAAACTAATCGATGAGCTGTTCTCTATTCTCTGGAGAAACAGGCTCCGAAGCGGGCGCTGAAACTGGTTCTGAGACAGAGTCAGCCGGGACTGAAATGGTGGCTGATGCTGGCGCTGACACAGGTTTTTTAACAGCGACAGAGGCAGACGTTTTTTTGCTTGCCTTTTTCTTCGCGCGCTTCTTCTTAGGCTTGGCCTTTTTAGCCATCTTCTTATCGTATTCACGATTCCACTTTGCGGTGAATTGTTCAACTGCAGCATCCAGAGCATTCTGACGGCCTTCTGCAGCCTTACAATCAGCAACTGCCTGGGCGACAGTCTTAGCCGCTTCTTTAGCGGCAGTCTTGGTAGCACGCAGAGCCTCTTTACCCGCACGCAGAGCTTCACGAGCCCTAATTAGTTGGTTTTTAGATGCCGCGGTCTTCACCTTCTTGGCTTTTTTCGCCGTATCTTTTACTTTCTTCTCTGCATCGGCAACTTTCTTCTCGGCGCGCTGAATAACTGAATTGGCCTTATCCGCCTGCTTCATCGCTTTGTTCAGTTCTTTTAATGCGGCAGTATGGTCATCATTGACTGCTGTGGCATGGGCGATTTTTAATAAGCCACGATTTTTTGCTGCTGAACTGCCTTTCTTTGCTTTTTTCTTCGCCATAATGTTAAATCCTCATTGAATTAATACTAATCGCTGCAATGAATGCAGGAATCATCTGTACTGTCATTTATCAACATATTGTTTTTTTGATTTATGCAATTATACATCAACAAGCATGCGTAAATTTATAGGGTGCGGAATAATTCCTTGAATTGTGAAGTAGGTTGTGAATTATTTGTCTTGCTTATGCAGACGTTTTCCGTATGTATACATATAGAGTGAATCCATCCCGTCACTATTCCCGTATCTAAAGTTGCCGTCCTATTATCCATGATAAAGGTTCTCTCTATGCATAAATACAGTCTAATGGTTGGTTTGCTGTTGCTACAAGCCATTGCTGAGGCTGACTCACTGTATTTCCAGTCCGGCTCGCAACAAACCCAGATGATCGAACTCTATACCTCACAGGGATGCAGCAGCTGTCCCCCAGCCGAAAAATTTCTAAATCAATATGTCGATGATGAACTGCTATGGAAACACTATATTCCCATGGCTTTTCATGTGGACTATTGGGATTATCTGGGCTGGAAGGATCGCTATGCCCTTGCTGAAAATACACAGCGCCAATATCTCTATGCTCAATTAAAAAATATATCTACGGTTTATACTCCGGGATTTGTTGTCAACGGCAAGGAGTGGCGTGGCTGGCGCTATCAAGGAAAAAAGCCACTTGCTACGAGCAAGGTGGGGAACCTGTCTGTAACGGTCACCGATCAGACATTTAGTGCACGGTTTGGGTCTACAGCGCAGCTAAAGGATACGCTGGTACTGCATTATGCCTTGTTGGGTATGGGACTGGAAACAGATATTGAGGCAGGAGAAAATCGTGGCCGTCATTCGCAACACGATTTTGTCGTGCTATGGCAGAAACGAATTTTGGGATCGAGAAATCATTGGCAGGGAAGATTGCCTGTACGGACTCAGAAGGCAAAGAGGTATGCCTTGGTGGTGTGGTTATCACGGCTGCAAGATCCGGTTCCACTACAGGCTGCTGCCAGTTATCTATGATATACCTTTGACTTTACTTGGTATTTGTCGTTGCAATGGTAGTACTCAAGTCAGGGGGTAATCTATGTTAATATTGGCCGCAATATTTTATGCACGATGAGCGGACAGTACGATGAAAGCAAATGAAATAAAAAAAGCCATGGTCATTCAGGTCGATGGACAAAACATTCTGATTAAAAAAGTGGTGGTGCAGTCACCATCCTCTCGTAGTGGTAACACCCTATATAAGGTACGTGGACAGAATATCAGTAGTGGGCAGAAATTCGAACGCAGCTTTAAGGGCGATGAAGTCGTCGATGGTGTGGATTTTTCTCGCCGAGCCGTGCAACTACTTTATCGTGATGCGGATGGCTGTACCTTTATGGACAGTGAAAGTTATGATCAATTTCTTGTTGACGAGGCGATGATAGAAGATGAATTGGCCTATGTCAGTGATGGTCTGGAGGGCTTGTATGCCTTGGTGGCTGATGAGCGTGTTATTGGTATCGAACTTCCTACTACCGTAGCTCTGGCGATCACAGAGTGCTCTCCCGGAATAAAAGGCGCGTCGGCATCGGCGCGTACCAAACCTGCCACCCTGACGACGGGTTTGGTGGTACAGGTGCCAGAGTACCTGGAGGTGGGAGAGGTGATAAAAGTAAACACAGAAAGCGGTGACTATATATCTCGCGCCTAGTGTCTAAGTCAGGTACTGCAATAGACGCCTGAGTAGGGCACTAACTGGATGGTTTAGCCTGGTAATGGTATTGTGACACCAGATCTGTTGCCACAATATTTTAATCCTGCTGACTGATGTGTAAGGACGCGATCAACGATCTTGTTTATATAACGACAAATTCAATAACAACTAGACAGGTGATGCTATGCGACGCATATTTCTGATATTGACTATTTTCCTAGGCTTCAGTGCCTGTGATTCGGCGCCATCTGGCCCGGAGATAACGGTATATAAAAGTCCCACCTGTGGCTGTTGCAAAAAATGGATCACACATCTGGAAGACAATGGTTTTGATGTAACGGCGAAGAATGTTGCCGATGTGAATCCCTATAAGGCTGAAAATGGTCTGCCGCCAGTGTTGGCTTCGTGCCATACCGCACTGGTAGACGGTTATGTGATTGAGGGTCATGTACCCGCCGATGATATTAAGCGTCTGCTGAAGGAAAAACCTGCCATATCAGGTCTGGCCGTACCTGGTATGCCCACAGGTTCGCCGGGAATGGAGCAGGGCGCGCACAAGGATCGTTACGATGTTGTCGCCTTCGATAATAAGAATCAGATGTCTGTGTATTCAAGTCACTAATTAGATGAGAGCAGGGTGCTATGGAATTCAATGAGTGGTTGGTAGGTGGCGGGCTTCTGGTTGGTGCCATATTCGGTGTGCTGGCACAGAGATTCCGTTTTTGTATGGTTTCCGGGATTAGCAATTGGCAACTGGTGGGTGATTATCGTCAGATTATGGCCTTTGCCGCAGCCTTATTGGTGGCGATCCTCGGTACGCAATATCTGGAATTAAGCAGTACGGTAGCGATAGAAACCTCCTCGTATCGGAATAGTCAGTTTGACTGGTTTGGGGTGATTGTCGGCGGTCTTATCTTTGGTGTTGGTGGCACGATGGCGGGAGGCTGTGCAACCCGTACGGTGATTAAATCGGGCGAAGGTAATCTACAGTCTGTGGTGGCCTTGATGAGTTTCCTGGTGTTCGCGGCGATTACGCAATTTATGTTTCTCGAACCGGTACGCCTGTGGCTGACTGCTACGACGGCGATCACCCTGGTGGGTGATGCGGGGCTGGCCAGTGTCTTCGGTGTGCCTGCCTGGTTACCTGCTTTGCTGGTGGTCAGTGGAATATCTGCCTTTCTCTATCGCTATAAAGATCGAGGTATTAGCGGGCCAATGCTGATAGCCGGTGCGGCTATTGGTGCTCTGGTGGTCGCAGGCTGGTATACGACCGGCGTGCTGGCACAGGACGAGTTTGACCCATCAAAACCTTCCGCCATCACCATGTCTGGACCTTTGGCGCGACTGGGTTATATGCTGTTATCCGGCAAGGTCCCTGCCTTATCCTTTGCGGTCACATTTGTCATTGCATCCTTCGTGTTTGCGCTGATTAGTGCACTGCTGATGCGCGAATTCAGGATTACTGCGGTTCCTAAAGGTGCCTTATTACCAACGATAGCTGGTGGTGCGTTAATGGGCATCGGCGGTATTATGGCCTATGGCTGTAATGTTGGTCAGGGCTTAACA
>JAOUJT010000180.1 GCA_029883105.1 Gammaproteobacteria bacterium | reverse complement strand
ATGAACAAAAATATGCTGGTATTGTCCTGGTTAGAATGGATCTGACCGCTGCCCTCCAACCATTTAAGACTAAGCGTGGACGCGGTTAGGCTCATTAAGACAAAACTGTACATACTAAGCTGAATATCTTTGCGCCCATAGATGATTTGCACCAGAGCAATGCTACTGATCGCAATAAGGCCGACGGCAATTACTAGTGTTGGTAAGAGATTTTCAAATAACATAGCTTTTTCCTCATCGTTGGAAAAAGCATAGTGTTTCGACTTTTTAGGTGTTGAGAGCCAGCACTCACTTTTGCTATTTAAGCGTGGTAATACTCATTAATCACCATTGTTTCACAGAAATAGTGTGATGCAGTGCTGAAAAATATGCTGCCGCCAAGTAGCTGATTTGACATGTTATCTGTGATATCGTAGCGCAACTTTTTATCAGGCAATAATTAGGTCGGAACAATGGGGAAAAAAGCAAATAGTTCAATGACGATGGCGGCTATGGCAGATCGTCATGTACTTTATCAAGAAGCGGTTCAGGACGTTGAGAGTGAGATCGACTTTGTCCAAGACACCTTCGAAGATATCCGTAATCGTCCTATGAAGATTATCCGCGAAGACTTTGCTGGTACCATGAATACCTCTTGTGAGTGGGTCCGTCGTGGTGACGACCATGAGGCAATCGGTGTTGATCTGGATGAAGATGTTCTTGCCTGGGGGCGTGAACACAATATCGGTCCATTGACGGACGAACAGAAGTCTCGCATAGAAATCGTAGCTGGTGATGTGTTTGAGGTTAAGACTCGTCCCGTGGATGCTGTTTTAGCGATGAACTTCAGTTACTGGATATTTGAGACACGCGAGACCCTGCGGGAGTATTTCCGCAAGGTACGTGAGACCCTCACAGATGATGGTATTTTGTTTCTCGATATGTTCGGCGGATATGAGGCATTTCAGGAGCTGGAAGAGCCACGTGAGTGTGATGGCTTCGACTATATCTGGGATCAGTCAGATTACGACCCCATGAGCGGGCACATGAAGTGCCATATCCACTTCGAGTTTGAAGATGGCTCACGCATGGAAAAGGCCTTTAGCTATGAATGGCGTTTGTGGACCTTACCTGAGATTCGCGAACTTCTTGTGGAAGCCGGTTATAGCAAGGTGACGGTCTATCTGGAAGGCGATGATGAGGATGAAGATTCTGATGAAGGCAATGGAATCTTTGAGCCAGCAGAGCGTGCTGATGCCGATGCGGGTTTCCTTGGTTATGTAGTCGCTGAAAAATAGTAATGCTGACAGTAGTGCTGTGATAACAGTACTACTGTCTACTGCACCTATTGTTAATCATCGGTAATCGATAGGGTAAATATTTCGCTAACATCCATCTCGGAATTATCGCTAAACACGGCAATAATCCTCCCTTCCTGATCAACTCGTACATAGGCCAAGCCTTCAGGCTCTATCTTGCCGTACTGTACATTTCTAAATTGTACTGTATGGGTATCTGGACATATTTGTCTCATCGTTAATTTCCTGAAACAAAATTATCAAAGTAATTATCGGTGTTTGCTCGCAGAGAAAACAGATTGTCTGTCGATAAAGCCGTTAACATAGTGTAGAGAGATTGTGATGAAGAGAAGAAAAAAACGCTAAGCTAGTTGTCAGAACATCTGGCTTTATGATCATCCGTAATAAATCCAGCGGGGGGATGATTTTCTGCGTGGATATATTTTGGCTGGTCTCAGCACTGCTCAAGAATATGATGTTCTTTGTAGTCTTCCAGTATGGTCTGCGGAAATAGTTTACTAATATCGATTTCACTGTCGTCGCTGAATACCGCTAAAATAGTTCCGTTATCTTCAATGCGTAAATACTCAAGATGTTCATCTTTGGCATTGCTGTCTAGTGAAGCCATGTTCTTAATCAAATGGTTGCATATGCGGAGGCGTTGCACGACGATTCCTTTTTCCTATGTCTTGAGTATTATTATCGGTAAACAGAGTAAGGCTGTGAAGTGAATGTATTGCTAAACAGGTAAAATGAATGTGACGATGGAAGAGCCCTTGTGTGGTTAATTCGATAAGTTATCAGTCAGCCTCTAGCATGGCTGGCTGATATGGTTTTATCGAGGTGGTTGGACGTTTCAGGAGCCGAGCCTAGTTCTTTTCTTTTTGTAGCAATGCTACCAACTGATGCAGCGCCTTACCTCTATGGCTAAGTGTATTTTTGTCCTTGGGACTTAACTCGGCAGAACTGCAGTCATGTTCCGGGACATAAAAGATGGGGTCATAACCGAAGCCGTTCACACCACGCGGAGTGTCCAGGATACGGCCTTCCCAACTGCCCTGACTGATCAGGGGGGTGGGATCACCTGCATGGGACATATACACCAGGACCGCCTGATAACGTGCAGTTCGATCCTGCTCGGCCACATCT
This sequence comes from Gammaproteobacteria bacterium, assembly GCA_029883105.1. GTDB lineage: Bacteria > Pseudomonadota > Gammaproteobacteria > Thiohalospirales > Thiohalospiraceae > JABURT01. The sequence continues at coordinate 3,504 of JAOUJT010000180.1, read as the reverse complement.
TTAAGTTCGTCCAGCATCTTGCGGTTATTGGTCTCATCATCGGCATTGGGTCCGGAGTAGCGGGCAGAGTAGACACCGGGGGCACCGTTGAGGGCATCAACCTCAATGCCGGAGTCATCGGCGATGGCGGGCAGGCCCGTATGTTGTGCGGCATTGCGGGCCTTGATGATGGCGTTTTCCACAAAGGTAGTACCGGTCTCCTCGGCTTCAGGCACATGGAATTCGGACTGCGGCACCACCTCGATGCCCAAGGCCTTTAACATCTCGCCGATCTCTCTGACCTTGCCCGGGTTGCCGCTGGCCAATATCACCTTTTTCATCGCTAGCCCTCCAGGGCCTGTTTCTGTTTCTCGACCAATTCCTGAATGCCGATCTCGGCCAGGGCCAGCATCTTGTCCAGCTCCTCACGTCGGAAGGCATGGCCCTCGGCGGTACCCTGTAACTCGATAAAGGCCCCGGCATCATTCATCACCACGTTCATGTCGGTCTCAGCATTAGAGTCTTCATCGTAATCCAGATCCAAGACCGGAATACCATTGAAGATACCCACAGAGACCGAGGCCACATGACCGATGATGGGGTTCTTCTTGATCATCTTCTTTGCCAGCATATGGGTAATGGCATCGGCCAAGGCCACATAGGCACCGGTGATGGAGGCGGTGCGGGTACCACCATCGGCCTGGATGACATCGCAATCCAGGGTAATACTGTATTCACCCAGGGCCTCCAGATTGATGGCGGCACGTAATGAACGTCCGATCAGTCGCTGGATCTCCATGGTACGGCCACCCTGTTTTCCACGTGCGGCCTCACGCCCCATGCGTGAACCGGTGGAACGGGGCAGCATGCCATATTCCGCCGTCACCCAGCCCTTGCCACTGCCTCGCATCCAACCGGGGGTACGGGTCTCCACACTGGCGGTACACAAGACCTTGGTTTCGCCAAATTCCACCAACACGGCACCTTCCGCATGTTTGGTGTAGTTACGGGTAATGGTAACGTTACGCATTTGCTCAGGATTACGGCCACTGGGTCGCATGATCTACCTCTAATCGGGGGAATTGTGTTGGCGCGATTATACCTGAATGCAGACCAACTTCGTGGACGATTGTCGTTTCACTGCCGGACGCGGTAGACTTTCGTCTTTCTTAGACCCACACAGGTGAATCCAGATGATCCGTAGCATGACGGCCTTTGCCCGCCAGGAACAACAGGGAGATTGGGGCACCCTGACCCTGGAACTTCGTTCGGTGAACCACCGATACCTGGAGATAAACCCCCGGCTCTCAGACGAAATCCGTCGTTGGGAGACCCTTATCCGGGAGAATATCGGTAAACGCCTGGGGCGCGGTAAGGTGGAGTGTGGAATTCGCTACCACGCACCAGTGATGGATGAGTCGCAATTGGTGATTAATACAGAACTGGCCAAGAGCATCGCTCATGCCACGCGTACCATAGACTCGATGATCTATAATCCTGGCCCGGTAAGTGCGTTCGAGATCCTGCGTTGGCCCGGTGTGCTGACCTCCAACCCGGTAGATGATGAGGCCCTGAAACAGGCCTTGGTGCTGCTGCTGGACGAAGGTCTGGATGAGTTGCTGGAGACCCGAGAGCGGGAAGGCGAAAAATTGGGCGCGCATATCCTCGAGCGCGCCGAGGGTATCATGGCAGTGGTAGAGCAGGTCAAAGGACTGTTGCCCGAGATCCTGAGTGCGCAGAGGGAAAAGTTGCACCATAGACTGGCGGAGCTAAAGGCCGAACTGGATCCCCAACGCCTGGAGCAGGAGATGGTGATGTTGGCGCAAAAAATGGATGTAGATGAAGAGTTGAGTCGGCTGGACGCCCACGTCAGTGAGGTACAGCACGTGCTCAAGTCGGATAAGCCGGTGGGGCGTCGTCTGGACTTCCTGATGCAGGAACTGAATCGTGAGGCCAATACCCTCGGTTCCAAGTCCATTCATGCCGAGACCACCAAGGTATCGGTAGAGTTAAAGGTACTGATCGAACAGATGCGCGAACAAGTACAAAATATAGAATAGATAGGTGGTTATGAAACAAGCACAAGGAACACTATACGTTTTTTCCGCTCCCTCGGGGGCCGGTAAGACCAGCCTGGTGAAGGCACTGGTAGAGTCGACGACACAGATTAAGGTGTCGGTCTCTCATACCACTCGCCCCATGCGTGATGGCGAGGTCGATGGTGTGGACTACCATTTCACCGATGTGGATACCTTTAGGCATATGATCAGTGATGATGCCTTTCTTGAACATGCAAATGTCTTTGGTAACTTTTACGGCACTTCACGTTCCGCGATTCTGGATCGTATTGCCATGGGCGAGGACGTGATTCTGGAGATCGACTGGCAGGGCGCACAACAGGTCAAACAGACGATCCCTGAGGCGGTGCTGGTGTTTATCCTGCCACCATCGCGTGCGGAGTTGGAGAATCGCCTGCGTGGGAGAGGCACAGACGCCGACGAGGTGATACAGCGCCGTCTGGACGAAGCCGTCAGCGAAATGTCACATCAGGCGGAGTTTGACTACACTCTGGTGAACGACGACTTTGACACCGCGTTGAGTGAGCTGCGCGCCATTATTATCGCCCAGCGCTTGCGTGGCGAGGTTCAAAGCATACGCCTTGCGCCTATGATGGCAGAACTGCTGGCTTGATAGCGGGCTTTTCGAGTACAATCCTCAGGCTTAGCGCCCGGTAATTTGAGTGGAGAAAGAAATGGCACGTGTAACCGTAGAAGACTGCTTACATAGCGTAGATAACCGTTTTGAACTGGTATTGCTGGCTAGCCGTCGCGCCCGCCAATTGGCCAATGGTCAGGCTCCACAGGTTGAGACCACCAATGACAAACCCACAGTATTGGCCTTGCGCGAAATCGCTGCCGGTAAAGTGAACTTTGCCTTTGTTGATGCCAGTGACAAGATGGTCGCAGGTGCAGGGGTCGAGGATTTTGAGGTTCCTGAATTTTAATTCAGGCTCGTGCGCGCCAAACTTAACATCCCCGCAGAATCCCCCTTTCTGATCAGTGATCTGTGTAGCCTGCTTGAGGCCTATCTCGAGCCGGCACAGATCGCCGAAATATACCAAGCTTACCTGTTCGGTGCCGAAGCCCATGAAGGGCAGAAGCGCATGACCGGAGAGCCCTATATATATCACCCCATTCAGGTGGCCAAGATCCTTGCCGAGTTGCATATGGATCATCAAAGTATCATTGCCGCCATCCTGCATGACACCATAGAAGACACCCCTACCGCCAAGGAACACATACAGGAGCTGTTCGGTGAAGAGGTGGCGGAACTGGTGGATGGGGTCAGCAAGCTCACCCACATTCAGTTTGAGAGCAAGGCTGAGGCACAGGCGGAAAATTTCCGCAAGATGATCCTGGCCATGACCCGTGATATGCGAGTCATCCTCATCAAGCTGGCGGATCGTCTGCACAATATGCGCACACTGGGCATTATGAGGCCTGATAAGAAACGCCGTATCGCCCG
>JAOUJT010000160.1 GCA_029883105.1 Gammaproteobacteria bacterium | reverse complement strand
AGAAACCACTTCAGGAAAAATCATACTTAAGGATATGCATAGCATGAAGATCCTTAATTTTGTTACATACGATACGAAAACTGAAGATATTATCCACAAGCTGTTGAAGACTGCTGAATTCGAACAATAATGAAACTACACATTCATACCCGATTAGTTGCAAGCCTGCTAATACTGCTAATAATCAGCTTTAGCATGCTTGGACTCGTCTTGCTAAACGATGCTAAGAATCAGATTAGTAAACACCATGAAACCGAGGCAAGATATCAAGCAATAACGCTTGCTGAATCCAGTCTTGATGGTCTGGTTTCTGAAGACGCTGAGATACTAGAAAAGTTGGTTCGTTCATCAATGCCATCCGATAACTATGCCTATGCAGCGTTAGTCAGGACTGATGGAAAGATAATAACCCATACTAATCTCATACTAATTGGCGAAACGGGTTCAACGGTTAACACCAACGCTGCTGGCATTGCAAGAGAAGTAACTTACAACCAGCGACCAGTCCTTGAAGTTATCTATCCTGCCCTGATAAATAAGCAATTACTGGCTAATGCTCATATTGGCTATTATCTGGATGCTGAATATATTCTTCAAAGCGACACAATAACACTCTTAGTCGTTGTACTACTTATAAGCCTGGCCATAATCTTTGCCGCCACACACTTTGTCACCCGCAGCATCACAGTGCCAATAAAGCACCTGACAAGCAATATTGCTCAGGTATCATTAGAAAAAAGCATGCTAATTGATCAGGAGATCATTTCGCGTGATGACGAGATTGGCGAATTGGCACAGGCATTTATAAATATGTCAGATCGCCTGGTCAGCTCTCACCTTGAACTTACCGAAAGTTTAATCTACAACAAAGTCATTGTAGACAGTGCCATTGATGGGATTGTTGTCGCAACTGTAGACGGCGAAATAAAATCCATCAATTCCGCTGGCGAAAAGATTTTTGGCTATTCTGCCGAAGAACTTATTGGCAATAATGTAAATATCCTCATACCAGAAGGTCTTCGAGACAAACACAATCAATATATTAATCAAGACAACGAAAATCATGCCGAGATTATTGATTCGAGAATCCAAGTCTACGGTTTGCGCAAGGATGGAAGCAAAGTTCCGCTTGAAATATCCATCGGAAAAATTGGTGCCGGAAACAAAACCTGCTACGCAAGCACTATCAGGGATATCAGTACGCGGCATGAGCACGAACATGCGCTGGTATTAGCCAAGGCTGCGGCAGAGGATGGCAGCCGTATAAAATCCGAATTCTTAGCCAATATCAGTCATGAGCTAAGAACCCCTATGAATGGGATACTGGGATATTTAGACCTATTAAGTATGGATGAACTGGCAAAAGATCAGGAAAAATATGTCAACTCTGCCACACGCTCGGCCGAAGAACTTCTGGAAATTATCAATAATATCCTCGAATTTACACGTATGGAAAATCATGAGACCGAGTTGGACATTTCACCATTCAGCTTGCGAGACATCACCTCTTCACTCATTAGTGAGTTCAAAGACATACATTATCAAAACGATATAAATCTTAATTTCAAAATCGATAACAACTTGCCAGACCAACTCATCGGTGATCCAAGCAGGATCAGAAGTGTTATTCGCCACTTCATGGTCAATGCCTATAAGTTCACCACGCATGGAAACATCTCTGTAAATATCGATGTGTTACAGCAACTGCAATCAAAAATAGAAATAAATATTGAGGTTCGAGATACGGGAATAGGTATCGAACCAATCAATCGCAATCGAATCTTTGAACTGTTTACTCAGGCGGATAGTTCTTCTACCCGACGGTATGGCGGAACAGGAATCGGTCTCGCCCTATGTAAAAAAATGGTACTGTCCATGTCGGGAGAGATTGGAGTTGATTCTGAACCGGGCGTCGGAAGCACCTTCTGGTTTTCATTACAACTCGATATAGCAGAAGACCAACTGGATATAAGCAGCTCTACGCGACCATCCGAACCTGAAAGCAGGGAAAAAGAAGCGGATTACTCACCTACGAAAAAGAATATTTTGGTTGTTGAAGATAATCCCTTCAACCAGGATCTTATGCGCGAAATGTTAAAAACCATGAATTACCAGCCGGATGTTGCGGGCAATGGCCAACTGGCGCTGGATGCCCTTAAGAAAAAAGATTATGACCTCATTCTCATGGACTGCCAAATGCCGGTAATGAATGGCTTTGAGGCCACGGTAAAGATTCGTGAAATGAAAACGAATCATATCCCCATCGTTGCAGTAACGGCACATGCCCTGGATGGTGATCGGGAGTTATGCATGAAATCAGGTATGGATGATTATATGAGCAAACCTTTTAGCAAAGCGGATCTCGAGCACATGATTCACAAATGGTTAAGCTAAACCCCTATTCATTTTTGTTACATACTTACACTCATCATAGACGGGACATTTATTACAGATCGGCCTCTTCCTGCAATGATCCTTTGCATGCACCACAATTAAGGCATGATATTCGTTAAACAATGTCACCTTGCCTTCATGTTTAGAGAGATTGTGTTCAAAATATTGACGTGCACTCTCATAGCCCTCTTCGCCACTAATAAGCTGTAAACGTGAGAACAACCTGCGTGTATAGGCATCGATGACAAATATCGGGCGCTCAAAGGCGTACAGTAACATATCATCAGCGGTCTCAGGACCCACGCCATTTATCTCTAACAATCTATGTCTAAGCGAAACCGTATCCAGTTTATTTAATGCTTCAAACTTGCCGTGATCCAGATACCAGCGACAAAAGTTTTGCAGTCGTTCACTCTTGATATTGAAATATCCGGAAGGACGTATCCACTCTGCCAGCTGTTCATGTGAGGTATTAATGATGGAGTCCGGCGAAAGAGCATTACCACCCTTAAGATTGTTGATAGCCTTTTCCACATTGATCCAGGCAGTGTTTTGCGTAAGGATCGCACCAAGCATGACCTCGAACGGGCTGTTGGCTGGCCACCATCCCTGTGGCCCATAATAGTCATACAGGTGCTCATAGACCTGTATCGGAGTCATCGGCGTTTGAACACCCGACGTGATGTTCGTGGCACCTTGGCCTTGCGTTCAAAACGCACGGTACTAACCTCTTTCGCCTTATCTTCCATACCCAGACTCTTGAGTAAGACCTTTAAGTCCTGACCTTCGACCTCGCGCCAACGACCATGAGGCAGATTACGTGGCAAACTTATAGGACCATAGCGAACCCGTATCAGACGACTGACGACGATCCCTTGTGACTCCCATAACCGCCGTACTTCACGATTACGACCTTCCTTGATAATCACGTGATACCAGTGATTACTGCGCTCACCGCCGCCATCGACAATGCGTTCGAAGTGGGCTGGACCATCTTCCAGTTCGACACCGTCCTTTAAACGCTTCAGCATAGGATCATCAACAATGCCTTTTACTCGCACCGCATACTCACGCTCAAACTCTTGTGAGGGATGCATCAGTTTGTTGGCAATATCGCCATCATTGGTCACCAATAACAGACCCGAGGTGTTGTAATCCAGTCTGCCCACTGAGACCCAGCGACCGTTGCTGATATTCGGCAGATGTTCAAAGATGGTGGTACGTCCTTCAGGGTCTATGCGTGAACAGATCTCACCGGTGGGTTTGTGATACAGCAACACCCGCAGATCACCCGCCGAGGTGGCCTTGGCATCCAGCAGTTTGCCATCCACACGGATCTTGTCCGTCTCTTCGACTCGCTGACCCAAACTCGCCATCTCGCCATTAACGCTGACGCGACTCGCTTCTATCCAGGTCTCCATCTCCCGACGGGAACCCAAACCGGCCCGAGCCAGGACCTTTTGCAGTTTTTCACTCATAGCTTCGTTTCTTGTTCCAGGTTTTGATCCTCTTCCTCAGTGGAAGATTCATCATCAATATCATTGTCAGTGATCAGCTCGTTAATCTCACTATCACCAAGCTCTTGCTCCGAATCTTCAGACATAAGGGCTTCATCTACATTGCCTTCTTCAGCAACCGGAGCATGCAAATTTTCACGGAAGGACTTATTCAAGACATCGATGGCCTTCATCTCCTCATCGCTAAGACCCTGCATCAGCGCTTCTTCCTCCACCGCAACTGGGACCTCATCCGTCAACTCTTCGGTTGCAGCAGGCCCTTGCTCACTCAAGTCTGAAATCTCGGACTCGCTTGCAGATCCAGGTTCATCTGCCTCAACCGCTTCCACAGGCTCTGCTGAAACGTCCGTCTCCGGTTTTGCCTCAGCCTCTTTGCTATCATCAAATTCCAACTCGACATTGATGTTATCGATGTCGCGGATCTCGGACAGGGTGGGCAGTTCGTCCAGGCTTTGCAGGCTGAAATAGTCCAAAAATCCCTTGGTGGTCGCATACATGGCGGGTTTTCCCGGCACATCACGGTGCCCTACCACACGTACCCACTCACGCTCCTGCAAGGTCTTCATGATGGTGCTACTAACACTCACCCCACGTACCTCTTCGATCTCACTTCGAGTAATAGGCTGACGGTAGGCAACCAGAGCCAGGGTTTCCAACAGGGCACGGGAGTAACGCTGCGGCTTCTCTTCCCACAGCCGCTGTACCCACTGTGACAGCTCCTGCCTGGCTTGATAACGAAAACCACTGCTGATCTCTTTCAGTTCGACACCACGATCGGCACAATCTTCCATCAAATCGTGCAGGGCCTTAAGGATATCGTCACGTGAGGGCATCGCTTCATCGGCGGCAAACAGCGTCTCGATATTCTCCAGCCTTAGCGCACCACCCGAGGCCATCAACGCCGCCTCGATAATCTGTTTTAGTTTTTTCTGTTCCATAAGCCTGTCGTTTTCGTATGCCTCTTGGGCAGATGATTAGAATCACCCTTAAAATAGATCGTCCTGTTGTTCATCTTCCCCGATACTTTCTTCAGGGAAGGTATCCAGACTACTGGCCACAGCCTTCACATGGATAGAACCATAGGGCTCTGCCTGTATCAGTTCGATCAAGGTCTCTTTCACCAGCTCCAACACCGCCAGCAAGGTAACCACCACACCCGATCTGCCTTCATCACAAGGAAACAAAGAGATAAAATCCGTATAGCTTTCACTGTCCAACGCTGCCAATACCATCGACATACGTTCACGTACCGACAGGGCCTCACGCTGGATGTTGTGATGGGTGTACATGTCCGCGCGTTTAAATACATCGGACAGTGCCAACAGGATCTCCTTCAGCTCCAGCTCCGGTTCGGGCCGTGGAACCTCAATCTCACCAGACCAGGCCTGGGCGGTAAATACATCACGTCCCAAACGCGGCATGGCATCGATATCCTCAGCCGCCTGTTTGTAGCGCTCGTACTCCTGCAGACGCCGAACCAATTCAGCACGGGGATCGTCCTCATCCTCAACACTCTCGGCACGAGGCAGCAACATGCGGGACTTGATCTCCGCCAGCATCGCCGCCATCACCAGATATTCCGCCGCCAGCTCCAGATGTATATCCTTCATCAGATCCACGTAATCCATGTACTGACGTGTGATCTCCGCAAGAGGGATGTTCAAGACATCCAGGTTCTGCCGTTTGATCAGGTACAACAACAGATCCAGAGGCCCCTCGAAGGTATCAAGAAACACCTCCAGCGCATCGGGGGGAATATAGAGATCCCGAGGCATCTTGGTATAGGCCTCACCTTGCACCAGTGCGAAGGGCATCTCCTCCTGCTGCTGGTCCTGGGCCGATGCTTGTTGCTTGATAGTTTCCATGTTCATCGCCTAGCGGTAACTCAACCCCATTACCTCACGCACCTCTTCGAGGGTAGCACGTGCCTCATCACGTGCGGCCTCGCTGCCCTCCTTAATGATGTTCTTCACCAGCTTCATATCCTGCTCATAGTCGCGAGCGCGCTCCTGGATGGGGCGCAGCTCCTCCAGTACCGCCTCGATTACCGGCCCCTTACAGTCAATACAACCGATACCTGCTGTGGTACAGCCCTCCTGTGCCCAGGCCTTGGTCTCTTCTGTAGAATAGACCTCGTGTAACTGCCAAACCGGACAACGAGCCGGATCACCGGGATCCGTACGGCGCACACGGTTGGTATCGGTCGGCATGGTACGAATCTTGGTCTCGATCTCCTTAGGATCATCACGCAGGGCAATGGTGTTACCATAGGACTTGGACATCTTCTGTCCATCCAGACCCGGCATCTTCGAGGCCTTGGTCAACAAGGCCTGAGGCTCAGGCAGGATGATCTTGCCAGAGCCTTCCAGATAACCAAACAGACGTTCGCTATCGGCCAGAGTGATGTTCTGCTGCTCTTCCAGCAGCGCGCGTCCGGTCGCCAGCGCCTCGTGATCGCCCTCTTCCTGATAACGCCGACGCAATTCATGATAGAGCTTGGCGGCCTTTTTACCCATCTTTTTCGCTGCGCCTTCGGCCTTCTCTTCGAAGCCGGGTTCACGCCCATAGAGATGGTTAAAACGACGAGCAATCTCACGGGTCAGTTCTATATGGGACACCTGGTCTTCACCCACCGGTACCAAACCGGCACGATAGATCAGGATGTCGGCGCTCTGTAATAGTGGATAGCCGAGAAAACCATAGGTCGCCAGATCCTTTTCCTTCAGTTTCTCCTGCTGGTCCTTATAGGTCGGTACCCGTTCCAGCCAACCCAGTGGCGTCATCATGGAGAGCAGGACATGCAGTTCCGCATGTTCTGGCACCATCGACTGGACAAAGATCTTCGCCGAACCGGGATTCACCCCCGCCGCCAGCCAGTCCACCACCATATCCAGGGCATGTTGCTGAATATCGCGAGGATTTTCATATTCGGTCGTTAGTGCATGCATGCACTAACGAC
>JAOUJT010000158.1 GCA_029883105.1 Gammaproteobacteria bacterium | reverse complement strand
CAGCTATACACGCGATGGCGTGGCGCGTCTGGTGATCTCCTCGGTGGGCAGGGTCGAGCAGCAGAGCTACCAGAGTGGCAAACGTCTGATGATCGATGTCAAGGCACCCACGAAAGAGACTGTCGTCAGCGATACCGATAAAAAAGCTTTTAGAGGTGAAAAGCTGAACCTGAATTTTCAGGATATCGAGGTGCGGGCGGTATTGCAGATCATCGCCGATTTTACCAGTTTGAATATCGTCGTTAGTGATACGGTGACCGGCAACGTGACCCTGCGTCTGAAGAATGTTCCCTGGGATGAGGCCCTGGATATCATTCTCAAGTCCAAAGGTCTGGCGCAGAGGCGTTCCGGTAACATCCTCATGGTGGCACCCGGAGCAGAGATTGCCGAACGAGACAAAAGCGAACTGGAGACACAAAAGCAACGCGCCCAGTTGGCCCCCCTGCGTAATGAAAGCATTCAGGTGAACTATGCCAAGGCGGCGGATATGGCGGCCTTGTTAAAGTCGGAAAAGACTTCGCTTATGTCCGAGCGTGGCAGTGTCAGTATTGATGAACGTACCAACAAGTTGTTGGTCAAGGATACGGCAGACAATCTGCTGCAGGTACACAGGTTGATCAAAGACCTGGATGTACCCATTCGGCAGGTATTGATCGAGTCACGTATTGTCATCGCCAACGACGGCTTCAGTAGAGACATCGGTTCCCGCTTTGGCGTCAGTAGTGGTAACACAACAAATAGCGGCACCGAAGCGACTAGCGGTAGCGTGGGTGGAAACAACACCATCATCGGTAATGGCGGTGCGATTACTACCGGCACCCTGCCGGGTATTGATGACCGTTTGAATGTGAACCTACCGGTGAATAATCCCGCCGGTCGTCTGGCGATATCTGTCTTGAATGGCAACACCTTGCTGGACATGGAGTTGTCGGCGCTGCAATCGGAAGGTCGCGGTGAGGTGATATCTAATCCTCGTGTCATTACCTCGAACCAGAAGGAGGCGGAGATAGAGCAAGGTGTCGAGATCCCCTATCTACAATCCACCTCCAGTGGTGCCACCTCGGTGGCCTTCAAAAAAGCCGTATTAAGTTTAAAGGTCACCCCGCAGATCACCCCGGACGATCACATTATTATGGATCTGCGGGTCAGTAAGGACAGCGTTGGAGAGGTGTTTAATGGTGTGCCCAGCATCAATACCCGTGAAGTGAATACCCAGGTCCTGGTCAAGGATGGTGATACCGTTGTGTTGGGGGGGATCTATGAACAAACCTACAGTGAAGAGGAGGACAAGGTACCGTTTTTGGGTGATATACCTGGACTGGGCGTATTCTTTAGATCCACTCGCAAGGTGGATGACAAGGCGGAATTGCTGATCTTTGTTACCCCGAAAGTGATTCGAGACGGTTTAAAGACACAATAAGTCGGAAAAACTTGCCTTACCCACCCCCCACTGCACTATCATGTCCAGCCATGGCTATAGACAGAATATTTCTCGTAGGACTGATGGGGGCTGGAAAATCCACCATTGGCAAACAATTGGCGAAGGTACTGAACAAGACCTTTGTGGACAGCGATCGTGAGATTGAATCTCAGACCGGTGTCGCCATTCCCCTCATATTTGAACTGGAAGGTGAAGAAGGTTTTCGCCGTCGTGAGCGTGAGATGATCGACAAGCTCACCCTCCAGGCCAACACGGTATTGGCCACCGGTGGTGGTGCTGTCATGAATGAAGATAATCGTAAAGCACTGCGTGAAAGAGGCTATGTGGTTTACCTGCACGCCACGGTGGAGCAGTTACTGGAACGTACCCGTATGGATCGTAATCGTCCGTTGTTGCAAACCGAGGACCCACGAGCCAAGCTTGAGGAGTTGCTGTCAATACGCGACCCGCTCTATCGGGACGTGGCGGATATCACCATCGATACCGGACTGGTATCCATACGTGAAGTGGTACAACAGTTGGTGCAAAAGTTCGAGGCTCTGTAAATAAATGATGAGGTGTATATAGATGAAGACCCTGGGCGTAGATCTGGGTGAACGCAGTTACCCCATTTATATCGGCAATGGCCTGCTCGGCAATGCAGAGCTGGTAACACCACACATCCGTGGCACCCAGGTGCTGATCGTCTCCAATGAAACGGTCGCGCCGCTTTACCTGCAACAGGCGAAAAAGGCCTTCGACGCTTATCAGGTAGAAACCGTTATCCTTCCGGACGGTGAAAAGTATAAAACCCTCGATATCCTTTATCGTATCTATAACGCCTTGCTGGAACACCGCTTTGATCGCAAATGTACCCTGGTGGCTTTGGGTGGCGGCGTGATCGGTGATATGACCGGTTTTGCCGCCGCCAGTTATCAGCGTGGTGTCGACTTCATTCAAATCCCCACCACCCTGTTGTCACAGGTGGACTCCTCGGTGGGTGGCAAGACCGGCGTCAACCATCCCCTGGGCAAGAACATGATCGGCGCCTTCCATCAGCCTTGCTGTGTGATCGCCGATACCTCAAGTCTGGATACCCTGGATGAACGTCAGCTCAGTGCCGGTATCGCCGAGGTGATCAAATACGGTCTGATCCACGACTACGAATTTTTTCAGTGGCTGGAAACCAATATGGACAAGCTGCTGGCACGTGATACCGAGGCTCTGACCTATGCAATAGAACGTTCCTGTCGGGACAAGGCGAAGGTGGTGGCACTGGACGAACGCGAGGGCGGCATCCGTGCCATTCTCAATCTGGGACATACCTTTGGCCATGCCATTGAAACCGGTATGGGTTATGGCGAATGGTTACACGGTGAGGCCGTGGGCACCGGTATGCTAATGGCCGCCGATCTGTCACAACGCATGGGCTGGCTCAGCGAGCATGATGTAGAGCGGGTGGATGACATTATCGATAAGGCCGGTCTGCCGACCCGCGCCCCCGCCAGTATGAGCGGTGAGCACTTTATGGAATTGATGGCAGTGGATAAAAAGGTCGAGGCCGGCAAGATACGCCTGGTACTGTTAAAGCAACTGGGTGAGGCTGTGGTAACCGAAGCGTTCGATCACAATCTGTTGCAACAAACCCTCATTGCGCATCGAACGATAGAGGAGTAGTTATGAGTCTGGCGCCCTATGCAGCATTGGAGACCTCTTCACGTGGGCGCAGTCACCCTGAAGCCGCCCCGGTCTATCGCGGTGAATACCAGCGCGACCGGGATCGCATCGTGCATTGTTCCGCCTTCCGTCGCCTGGAATACAAGACCCAGGTGTTCGTTAATCACGAAGGCGATATGTTTCGCACCCGTCTTACCCACTCCATCGAGGTGGCGCAGATAGGCCGCGCCATCGCCCGTATGCTACATCTGCATGAAGACCTCATCGAAGCCATCTCCCTGGCGCATGATCTGGGGCATACGCCCTTTGGTCATGCAGGTCAGGATGTGCTCAACGAATGCATGAAAGAGTACGGCGGTTTCGAACACAATCTGCAATCCCTGCGTATCGTCGACAATCTGGAAGAACGCTATGCAGATTTTCCCGGTCTGAATCTCACCTATGAGACACGCGAGGGGATTCTTAAACATTGCTCGTTGAAGAATGCTCGCGAACTGGGTGATGTGGGTGAACGTTTCATTCAGCAACAACAGTCTGGCCTGGAGGCACAGGCAGCCAATGTGGCCGATGCTATCGCCTACAATAATCACGACATCGATGATGGTTTGCGAGCAGGTCTGTTGAGTCTGGATATGATGTGCGAAGTGGATCTGTTTCGTCAGCAGTACGACGCGGTAAAGAAAAAATATCCGGATCTGGATGGACGTAGACAGGTACATGAGATCATCCGTCGCATGATCAATACCCAGGCGGTGGATCTCATCGATGCCAGTAATCGACGTATTGAAAGCGTAAAACCAGAAACCATCGACGATGTGCGTGCGCACTCCGAAGCCCTGATCGGCTTTAGTGAGGAGATGGACGAGCAGAATCGTCTGTTAAAACGCTTCCTGCGCGAAAATCTCTATCGCCACTATCGTGTTCACCGTATGACCAAAAAGGCCAAGCGCATCCTGGTGGCCCTGTTTGATGCCTACTTTGAAGACCCGCGCATCATGCCGCACCACACCCAGCTTACTGTCGCCAAGGGTGAAGAGCATGCAGGTATGGCGGGACGGGCACGTTGTATCGCCGACTATGTGGCGGGGATGACGGATCGCTATGCGATCCTGGAATATGAACGGATCTACAATCCAACAACATTAACCTGAAAAACGAGGCCGTTGGTTCACGCTTTATTGGTAAATTTGCGTATCATAGAGACAGATAACAATAGACAGGTACATTGCAGCACATGCGCATCTACATGCAGACACCGCCCGGTATAGATAAGGCCCCTCGCTATTATCACCTGTTCCTGCAGGAAGACCTGCTGGACGGCTGGACCCTGGTAAAAGAGAGTGGCAATCAGGGTTCTTCCGGTCGTTTGCAGCGCCAACACTTTGCCTCGCATGAAGAGGCGCAGATGGCGTTGGTCAAGGCCCGTGATGCGCAGCTCAAACGTGGTTATCGCGTGGTCTTTGCCAAGGGTGATGAGCATAGTGCTTAGGGGGATATGGTAATGGAATGGGTCAGCGACGAAGAACTCGATTATCTGGGGCAGTTTGGCCTGGAGCGCGAGCCATTTAATGAATATGCCGAAGGCAGCGCATTCTTTCAGGATGCCCTCATCAGCCAACGCCTGGGCATGTTGCAGCACTTTAGTCGCTACAGTGATTTGATGCTCTTGGTCACCGGTGAATTCGGTGCCGGTAAGTCTACTCTCAAGCGCCATTTCAGCGCACAACTTGATAATGATATTCAGGTTAGCCAGGTGAGCGCCAGTTCGACCATGGACCGTGAATCCATGCTACTGGCTCTGGGCAAGGGCTTTGGCATGCCTCCGATCCTGGATGGCGATCAAAACGCTTTTAGTAAACAACTGCAGAGTCTGTTGGGCAGTGATGAGGCGGGACTGTTTATCATCGACGACGCCCATCTTTTACCCACCGATACCTTATTATATGTGATGGAGCTGGCGGAGATTCGAGGCCGACAGGGCAAGCTGTTACGGGTTCTGTTGTTTGCCGAACCCAGCATAGAGCAGCTGTTGGCGGAACCTGCGCTGGCTAAGTTGGGGGAACGCATTAGCCATAGTCTGGATGTGCCTCCTATGGAAGCCGAACGCTGCGAGGCCTATATACAACACCGTCTGGCCAGCGCCGGATACGATGGTGAACCGATCTTCAGCAAGGCCATGGTAAGGAAGATCTGCAAGGCCTCTCGTGGTAATCCAAAACGTATCAATGAACTGGCGACCGAATCCTTGTTGGAGGCGGTGAACCGTCCTGTGGATGAAGGTACATCGGTTAAGCGTGCCTACACCGTGGTGATTCTATCCGTCCTGATCCTGTCTATTGCCACGGCGCTCTATCTGTATCGGGGTGAGATATTCCCACCCCATACACAGAGCGCTGCTGGTGAAACGGGTCGTACTGTGACACTGCCCTTGAAAGGCAATAGCGATCCGGCGCCCACATTAAAGGGCTGGTCCGAGACCGACAGTGGGCAGACCCACGTAGATACCCCTGTCACAAACACAGAGATAGACCCATCCCCGATCAGCCCGGCTGAAGCGCCTACCACGACTGCTCTGCTCAAGACCGACACCGTTGCCACAGCAACCTCCCATATGGCGAGCAAAGGCCCTGACGAAGGCGAAACCGTCGCGCCCCCGGTAATAAAACAGGTGATGCCGAGTCCGGTAGCGGGCTCATCCCGGCGTCAGTCGATTACCATCAAGGGCAGTGGTTTTCATAAGGGTGCCAAGTTGACGGTGGGCTGGACCGGTAAGGCCATCCACCTCAAACCCTGGCAGGTGACCTGGGTCAGTAGTGAAGAGATCAGTTTTCGCGTGATTACCGGTACCCAGGCCGATACCTGGACCGTGCGGGTGAATAACCCCGACAAACTTGGCTCCAACGTCTACAGTTTTCAGGTGGTGCCGCCACAAGACCCCGTCAGACAGCAAACCGTGGTGGCCAAGAACGAAACGGTGACGGATGATTGGTTACAGGCACGCTCAGGGCAAAACTACACCATTCAGTTACTGGCCTCGCGTAACCCGAAGGCGGTGGCTGCCTTCATCGATCAACATGCCCTGAAACAGGCGCATGAGGTGCAACTGATGAAGCAGGGTCAACGCTGGCATTATCTGGTCTATGGCGACTACAGCAGCCGGATCGAGGCGGATACGGTGGCGGCGGAACTGGGTGCCCGTCTACCAGGGGTAAAACCCTGGGTACGTAACATGGCCAGCCTGCAACAGGTGATGCTGCAAGGGCAGTTGAGAGGTGCTGGTTGGATACGCCAGCAGGCCAACAGCGCCTATAGCCTGCAATTGGTGGCAGGCAGTGCCAGGGACACCATAGTGGCCTTTGTCGGTAAGCACCAGCTAACCGGCAGTGCTGCGGTCTATCCGACCCAGCGCAACGGTAAGCCCTGGTATGTGTTGATCTACGGGGTTTATGCCGATCAGGCTCAGGCAAAAGCCGCCGTGGCACAACTGCCGGAGTCGGTGCGTAAACTGAAGCCCTGGTCACGCAGCTTTGCCAGTATCAAAACGGATCTGAAATAGCCGGCTTCTCATCTGTCGGTTCTACTCTGCCCCGCCCCGCTGCGGGGCGTAAATCCCTGTCCCCTGTGCATTGAACACAGGCCTTTCGGGCTGTATACTTTTCGGCCATTTTGCCCGTTGCCCGGAAAAGAACACTTTCTGCGCATAAGGCCTTTTAAAATCAACAACTTGTTTGTTTTTGAGTATTGCCCATGAAAATGAGTGAAAAACAACTCACCGGTCT
>JAOUJT010000159.1 GCA_029883105.1 Gammaproteobacteria bacterium | reverse complement strand
ATTGATGCGGTGCTGGGAGGTAAATACAAAGGTGCAGATTTTACCGTCCGCAACATCATCGCCACCGAAGGTGTCCGGCATGAAATCATCACAGCCGCCTTCATCAAAATGATCGAAATGGGCAAGGCTGAACGTGTCGGCAATAAATACAGAATGGTGAATCCATGAATCTCACCCTCCCGGTCAAGGCGCAGTACTTTCGAGACATCCAGAATCGCACCAAGCGAGAAGAATACCGCCTGGTGACCGACTACTGGACCAAGCGTCTGCAGCGCAGGATCTACGAGAATGTAATCATTACTCTTGGTTATCCTCGGCGCGACGATACCGAGCGGCGCATCGCACTACCGTGGGGCGGTTACGAAATCAAAACCATCACGCACCCCGAATGGAACAACAAGCCTGTCAAGGTATTCGCCATCGCCATATGTTGGGATGACAACTTTCTCTACACCACCGACATCGACGAAGCCCCCTTCCATATCGGACAGAACGTCTTCTTTTACGGTCCATCCGACCGCAGCGCACCGAAACGGGAACTCGATGAAGAATGCTACGGCACCATCAAATGCTACGACTACGACAGTGGCGTCGGCCAAAGCTATCCAGCCGACCCCATGATCGGCGTCATGATGAACGACGGCACCATGGAAATGTATTGGAAAGAAGAACTGATCAAGGTGGTAGATGACAGACCCTACTACTTCACAGCTCGAATCGTTCAGCGAGGCGCATCATGACCCATCAACCCTACCGACCCAGCAACGCCACCGAAGGCGACATCTTCGAAGCCAACTGGTGCAACCACTGCCAGCACATGCAGGATTACCGGCAGACCCAAGAGAACTGCTGCGACATCCTACTACGTGCCCACGCATTCAGCACCACCAATGCCGCATTTCCAACCGAATGGCAACGACAGGACACCGGCCCCACCTGTACCGCCTATCTAGCAGAAGGCGAGGTCATCCAGTACAGATGCTCGAAGACTCAAGACATGTTTGGAGACCAGGCATGAACAACCTTGAGCACCTGATTGTTCCAGACATCCTGCGGGCCGGGGTAATTGACGACCTGCGCCAAGGGGAACTTACCATGCAGCATTCCATACTCTGCATCGAAACCAAAGCACAAACGCTGCGCAACAAGGCCGCTGCCAACCCGCAAGCCTTTAGCGTGGCACTAAACGAAATGAGAACCACAGGTTAACCCATGCCCTCCACCAACTGGAAAACCATAGAATGGCTGTCTAACGACACCGGTTACTCGGAGGATGCAATACGCAAAAAAATACACAATGGAATATGGCGGGAAGGTGAGGTATGGTTAAAAGCCCCGGACAATCGGATACTGATCAGTGTGGAAGGGTACAACAAATGGGTAGAAACGGCACTGGCTGGAAACGTGCATCAGATACCAGCTATGAAATCACCTTCGCCTATAAAGGCCAGCGTTGCAGGGAACGCATCAAGCTCAAGCCCAGTGCCTCTAATGACCGCAAGATAGAACATCATCGTTCTGCTGTAATCGACGCCATCGAAAAAGGCACCTTCGACTACGCCTACACCTTCCCGGAATCCACCAACGCCGCACAATTCGCTGCGCGCCAAGGCGATATCATCCTGATCAAAGACTACCTGGACCAATGGCTACGCCAGGCAGAAGCCCATGTCAGCGCCAGCACATGGAACGGCTACCGCAAGATCATCAACAACACCCTAATCCCCGCGCTCGGCCACCTCAAACTCACCGAACTCAGACGCCGACACATCAAAGAAATGGCCACAGGCATGAGCGTCACCAACAAACGCATCGCCAACATACTCAGCCCGCTACGCGTTGCCATGCAAGAAGCCACCGACGACGAACTGATCGACACCAACCCACTCTACGGCTGGCAATACAAACGTAAAGAAGGCGTCAAACAAGCCGACGACATCGACCCCTTCACCAGCGAAGAACAAACCGCCATCCTTGAAGCCCTCACCGGACAAGGTCGCAACCTCATCCAGTTCGCATTCTGGAGCGGCCTGCGCACCTCTGAGCTAGTGGCGCTGGAATGGGGCGACATAGACTGGAAGCGTGGCGTAGTACGCATACAGCGCGCCCAGACACAGGCTGCAGCAGAACCCGAAACCACCAAAACCCGCGCAGGTATCAGAGAGATCAAAATCCTAAGCCCAGCCCTGCAGGCACTCAAAGCCCAAAAAACCCACAGCTACCTGCACCCATCCGGCAGAGTCTTCCTAAACCCCCGCACGGGCGCAGCCTGGACCGGCGACCAACCCATCCGAAAGACCCTATGGGAACACGCATTAAAGAAAGCCCAGGTCCGGTACCGGCGGCCATACCAAACCCGCCACACCTACGCCTCCATGATGCTATCCGCCGGAGAATCCCCCATGTGGGTCGCCCAACAAATGGGCCACAGCGACTGGACCATGATCGCCCGTGTCTATGGCCGATGGATACCAGACGCAGCGCCAGAGGCAGGCGACAAAGCTGTTGCGATATTCGCCGTAAAAGACAACATCCTGCCAACCTCAAAAGCTAAGTGACTGATTTAATTAAAAACACCGTGGGTTCGATTCCCCCCGCCTCCACCAAACATTTACAATAAAAACAATAAGATAGGTTGTTTTAAGGGTGGCGGATTGGCATATATATGCCTGCTTTTGCCCTCATAATGACAACATTAATGCCAACATTTATATGTATGAGACCGGCTTGCCGGTCTCCACTGCATAGCGTATTTCAGCTTGTACCCCTACTGACTCCTTCCACCCTTCCAGGGTAAGCACCATTACCTCATCACAGGCATCGATCATTTTCTTACACAAGGCTTCCCAGTACTCAAACTCCATAGGCAGTTTGTGGTCCGTCATGGCCAGCGCGTGGCCGTGGGTAATGGGTGACAGGATGTGTTCACCTGCGGCCACCTTGCTTGCGGCCAGGTCGGTCACAGCCTGGAAACGGATCTCGCGTACACTCGGTTCGGGGTGGCTATAGGGGCAGGCCAGGTATTTCATGTTTGTGATCTCCACTTTCCATTGATGATGTGAATCAGCGACCGTTTGCCGTTGGGGTAGATGATCGCGTGTGTGACCATCCAGGATGACAGGCCCTTGGCGTATCCCATTTTCATGGTGCTGGTGCCTACTTGATAGAAACCTTTTTCGATACAGGGTGAATGGCTGTGCCCGGCGATCATTTTGTAGCTGGCGTTGGCAAAGGAACGCTTGCCTGCGCGTGCGCCGTTGGCTCCGATGTGGCCATGCTGGCTGCAGTCGATGCCTTCGATCAACAGCTCATCGTTGGCGTTGATGAACTTGTATGGGGCCTGTAAGTTGTCCGCCATCCATAGTTCAAATACCGACCGGTGATCCCCTTTCTCTATGGCCTCGACGGCCTTACCCATCAGCTTGTAATAGAAGGCTGCGTTTTTCAGATCTCGCTTGGGGTCGGTCTTGTTCAACCATTGAGCCAGGTGGTCGTGGTGGTTGGACTCGATAATGTAGTTGATGCAGTTGGGTGGACTGGTGTGGTTAACGTGGTCAGCAGAGAGCTGTAGTTCCTCTTCTACAATGTCGTCGGCCTTGATGTGCTTGGCGAGTTGTAACAGGTGGTTGCCGAGGTGATGGTGACTACCGGAATAGTGATCGTGGATATCGTGGCGTACCAGTGCTTCGGGTTTTACGGTACCACATAGTGAGCCCTTACCTTCAAACGTGGCCTTCAACACCGCCGCGTCTGACCATTTAACGTGTTCGTCTCCCAGCACCAGGCCGGATACAGGGTGGCCGGTGGTGTAACCCTCCCGGGTGTAGCGGATGTCTAGGTCATAGAAGGTGCCGGAGCTGTCGGCGATCAGCTCGCGCGGCCAGAAGTACTTGCCTTGTGTTTCCACATAGACCGCTCCCAGCGTGTGATGGTGCTCGGCCTTCTTGCCTGTCTTGCTGCGCCCGTAGTTCTTACGGCTCACACTGCCTGTGGTATGCAGCATCTTGGGTAATTTGTTGTGAGGGGTGGCTACCATCTCCATTGCCACCTGCGCATGGCCGAGGATGGCAGACCGGTGGCCGCTGATGGTTTGCAATCCAGACAGCGGATTGACCGCAGTGGCGACGATCTTCACATCACCCATCACAGCAAGATTGGAGTTAAGGATCAGATCTTCATCTAGCAGATACGGCAGCACCTCTGGCGGCCACTGCATTTCTGAATCGGCACCTTTGTGCATCGCGTCTGGATTGGAATAACGAACAGGGATAATGATCAGTTGTGCCTGGTGATGTTTACAAAACACCAACAGAGAATGGAAAAAAGGCGTATGTAGCGCTGTATCGTTTTGCGCACTGGTGATCACCCAACGCTTCGCGGTTCTGGCCTGCTGAGTATCCAGCGTCGATGCTGCCTTGATCCGCTCGCGGCTTGGTCTGGTTGTTCGATGACCCGACGAACAACGCCAGCGTTGATTACCAGAACCGGCTGTTCCGGCCTTGATCAGCTTATCATCACCGCACTTAGGACAATACATCGTTAATGCGTCGCCTTGATAACTGCTTCCAACTTCAGCTCATAGCTGTGGCGGAGTTTGTCGCGGGTGATGATCTTGGTGACGGTGTCCTTGGTGACCATATAGTGGTCTGGCATGTCTTTTATTGGGACGTATTCGTTCGCGCTTATCGCCGGGAGGTGCGGGCGATCTGGCAGGGGCAGCTTCGCCACACCACCCGGTGCCGCACACCCGCTAGAAATGATTGTCCATAGCAGAAAAATCACCACGAGCTGCCTTTTTTGTTGCATCGGATAACTCCTTGCGGCCTTGTTTCGCCGCATCTTGCTGCGCATCGATGGCGCGGTTGACTGTGTCGATTTGCTGCTGCGCCTGCTTACGTCGGGTTTCTGCGTGGGCGGCTTTGGATCGGTACATGCCTGCAGTGGCGATGGCCAGCAGGATGCTGAGTGCTATCAGACCGTAGGTTTTGAATTTGGTGATCACTGAAGTGGTCCTGTGGTGATGTTGCGGTAGTAGATGTTACCCAGGGTCTGGATCAGTTTTAGAGAGAGCATCGTCACCGCGAAGTGTTGGGCGGTCATCAGATCCATCAGCAGTGCGGCGTTGGCCACAAAAACATCGATGGCTGACATCATCATATTGAAACGGATGGTGCGGGATTTGAGTTGATTTTTTACCACGGGTCTTTCTCCTTTTTGGGTAGTCACAAATGCAACACCAGGTACACAACATCAGATACAGCAGGAAGGCCATCACGCCGCATAGGCCGATGAGCATCCAGAGTATCCGCTTCATGGTTAGATTCTGTTGGCTCTTGTATCCAGCTCCAGCCGGAAGTATGGCCAGGGGTACTGTGCGCCGGGGTCGTGTTTGTTTTTGGCTTTTTGTTCGGGGTAACGGCGCTGCCAGTTTTTGCGTACGGTATCGTGCCCGTGTATGTGGCGCGAGTTGATGTCGTAGTCTTTGATGAGCTGCAGATGCAGTTCGATGCAGGCTTCTATCTGTTCGTCTGTAAACGCTTTCTCGCCGTTATGTTCGCGCCCGGTGCTGACCAGCTCCACGCCGAAGGTGAAGGCGTTGCAGTTTTCCTGCCCGTACATGATCGACTTTCCCGCATGCCATGCTTGTTGTGTGGGTGGCACCAGTTCATAGATGGTGCCGTCTCGGTCGATGAGGTAGTGCGCACTGACCTTGTAGGTATGGAATATCTGAATAATGTCTTCGAGATTAAACGGATCTAACGGCTTGGCGTATTTATTACTGATGTAATGAATCACCGACCCTACCGGCTTGAGCTTGTGCTTGCTGTACAGATGACTCGGCAGATGTCTTTTGATGATGTTCATAAGAACCCTTTAATGTCTTGATGCGGACATACCGCCAATACTGACCTTGCTCTATCCTTCCTATAAGCAGCAGGCAACAAAAAACCCGCCGAAGCGGGTTGTATTAAGTGCGATGCTGTGCACACACACATCAAGCTCTTGTGTTTTACCATGGCAAATAATGCAGTAATAACTTATCTACTGTGATATAAATTAATCACAAACGAGGGCTTGATATGAAATGGATTCTACTATCACTACTCACACTCTGCGCGGCGTGCGACGGGCTGACCGCACCAGGTGTCGCCTCGGACATCGACATACTGTATACGCAGCAATCAGAACTGATAGATAAGACCAACCAGATGCAGAGTGATACCTGCGCGCTGTATCGTGAGCATATAGAACTACTACCGCCCGACTACTGCAGGCAAAAGCAACTGCCTCCACCGCCGTATACCGTACAGTAGTTATTCATCGCTCAATACTTTACCCTGTTACCGCTCTTGCCGGGGACCACCTAAAGAAAATTGGCGCGGTTCGCCTCTCAACTCGCACCTTCTGTTTATCAATGCTTTTGCGTTTTCGCCCAAACATAGTTCAGCGGCCTCTGCCTCGCTAATCACCCCTTTAGTCACTAGCAGAGCCAACAGGGACTCATGCTTTACGCATAAGCTTTCACCCACATCTGCCATATCTTTATCTGTGGCAGTAAGAGCTTGTACTGCCTCATCCGCCACACACTGTTGCAGGTGGGCTTCTACCATGTCCCGAGCCAACCCCTTTTGCCATAAAGGCTGCGGCTCTCGTGATACATTGCCTTTAATCATTAGCGGTTTCCTCTGTAGAGGCGGACTTTAGTGCCCACTGAGAATTGGAGCGCGACTGAGGTTGTTATGTCTATCTGGGTTATGTTTGATACTGTAGCATTCGCTTTTAACTGTCCCCTATTGGTTAGTGAAACCAACGACGCCACCATGTTTCTGGTGGCCTGGATATGACAACAAGCTACCCCACCCACCCTACCCCCAA
>JAOUJT010000157.1 GCA_029883105.1 Gammaproteobacteria bacterium | reverse complement strand
ACCACCGGTCAGAATCGCAAGATCCTGCAACATGGCCTTACGACGCTCACCAAAACCAGGCGCCTTAACCGCAGCCACCTTAACGATGCCACGCATGCTGTTCACCACCAGTGTGGCCAGGGCTTCGCCCTCTACGTCTTCGGCAATGATCAGCAAAGGACGACCAGACTTGGCAACACCTTCCAGAATGGGCAACAGATCACGAATGTTGGAGATCTTCTTTTCATAGATCAGGATCAGGGGATCTTCCAGTTCGACACTCATCTTCTGCTGATTGTTGACGAAGTAAGGTGACAGGTAACCGCGGTCAAACTGCATACCTTCTACCACATCTAGTTCATTATCCAGACCGGTACCTTCTTCTACGGTGATAACACCTTCGGTGGTCACACGCTCCATGGCATCGGCGATGATGTCACCAATGGATGTATCGGTATTGGCTGAAATAGTTGCAACCTGGGCAATCGCCTTTTTATCATTACAAGGCTTGGACAGATTCTTCAGCTCAGCGACTGCAGCAATTACCGCCTTGTCGATACCGCGCTTCAGATCCATCGGATTCATACCGGCGGTCACAGACTTCATACCTTCACGGATGATGGCCTGAGCCAGAACGGTCGCGGTGGTGGTACCGTCACCGGCCACATCATTGGTCTGGCTGGCAACTTCCTTCACCATCTGTGCACCCATGTTTTCGAACTTATCTTCCAGTTCGATCTCACGCGCCACAGAAACACCATCCTTAGTAATAACCGGGGCACCGAAGCTCTTTTCCAGAACTACGTTGCGGCCCTTGGGACCCAAAGTAACCTTCACTGCATTGGCAAGGGTGTTTACACCGCGCACCATGCGCTGGCGGACTTCATCACCAAAGCGTACGTCTTTAGCTGACATTGTTTATCCTCTTTAAAATTCGTTAATGACTGGTCGCGATATCTATTCAATGACACCCATGATGTCTTCTTCGCGTAAAATCAACAGCTCTTCGCCATCGATCTTCACCTCGGTGCCACCAAATTTGCCGAACATGACCTTGTCGCCAACCTTTACATCCAGGGCGGCAATCTCACCACTGTTCAGAATACGGCCTTTACCTACGGCAACCACCTCACCCTGCATGGGCTTTTCTGCGGCAGAACCAGGTAACACGATACCACCAGCGGTGGTAGTCTCTTCTTCCATTCGGCGCACAACCACGCGGTCATACAAAGGACGGATACTCATATTGATCTTCTCCCTAACGGATACAGTGTAAAAATCATTCAGAACATAAACCCCGCTGTATCTATAGATACAACGACCATTTGCCCATTCTTAGCACTCATGTCTAATGAGTGCTAATAATAGCGATCAGATTTGGACAGTCAAGAGCTACTATCGAAGACGTTGATCATCATCCCGCCACGACTCACCCTCAAATGTATCGTGAACGGGTGGTTTTTCACCAGACGATGTACGCTGGGCATGTATCACCACCGCACTACGCATGAGTGAGGCGATGAGCCAGCGGCGCACAAAGGGCACCAGCAACAGGAATCCTACGGCATCAGTAAAAAATCCCGGGGTGAGCAAAAAGGCACCACTCACCAGCAGGGCGACGCCTTCCAGCATCTCCATTGCGGGAAGCTGACCTGCAGACATCCCTTGGCGGGCACGCTGCAAGGTCGATAAACCCTGTTGGCGGATCAGAGCGCTACCGATGACGGCGGTCAATACCACCGCCATCACAGTGGGCAAGGCACCGATCAGGCCACCTACCTGAATTAACAGGTAGATCTCCACCAGAGGAACCAGAATAATAAGCAAAAACAAGCTGGGTAGAATTCTCATTCCACATATCTGGGGGCTGAGATAAGAAATACAAGGCCTAAGCCTTATTCTCTTACTGTCTATCGGGTATGCTTTGGCAAGCCTGTTATTAAGGAAGAAACGTGAGCCAGTATCGGATCTGTCTTTGCTCCTGCCCGGATGACGAATGCGCCCAGTCACTGGCGGTTTCCCTGGTGGAGACAAAACTGGCGGCCTGCGTAAACATCCTTCCTGCGGTTCAGTCCGTATATCAATGGAAGGGGAAGATAGAGCGAGACGAGGAAGTCCTGCTGCTAATAAAAACCACGCAGCATATGTTCCCAGAGATAGAAGCGCACATTCTTGCCCGGCACCCCTATGAACTGCCGGAGATTATTGCGGTCCCTATCGTGACTGGATTGAAACCTTACTTACAGTGGATTGATGATGTGATGGAGTCTAAACAATGATAAGAAAAACCTTACTACTTTTACTTGCTATCATGCTAATGCCTTATGCCCAGGCTAATGAAGACGAGTTACTCGACCCTGAGGTGGCCTTTGCCATCCAAGTACAGGCCGTGGATACAGATACTGTACGTGCGACATGGAAGATCGCCGACGGTTATTACATGTATCGAGATAAGTTTGTCTTCGAATCCACTACCCCCGGTGTCAGCCTGGGTAAACCCAAATTTCAAAAGGGTAAGGTCAAGAACGATGAGTTCTTCGGCAAGATCGAGGTCTACTACAAGACCACCTCCGTAGATATCCCCGTTTCGGGGGCCAAAGGTAAGGTCGATCTGGTGATCAAATCCCAGGGCTGTAACGAACCTCTGGGCGTCTGCTACCCACCTATGATCAGCAAGCTCAGCGTCAATATGAGCTCCAGCACAAAATCCAGCGGTGGTCTGCAAAGTCTATCTGGACTGGCGAATAATCTGGGACTGGGTGGCCAGCAGGATGAACTGTTACCACCCGATCAAGCCTTCGCCTTCAAGCTGCAAGCCGCCGATGGCAATACTCTGTTGGCACAGTGGAAGATCGCCGACGGTTATTACATGTATAAGGACAAGATCAAGTTCTCCATCAAGTCCGGCGATGGTGTCACCATTAGTGGGGTTAACCTGCCCAAAGGCAAGCAGAAGGACGATGAGTTCTTTGGCAAGATGGTGGTCTACTACAAGGAGCTGAATGCCAAGGTCTTGCTGGCGCGTGAAAATAGCGCAGCACAGGAGATCGTGGTTACGGCCAATTACCAGGGTTGTTCCGAGACCCTGGGGGTGTGTTACCCGCCCGCCAGCAAGGATATCTCCTTATCTCTTAGCAGCGGCATCGTTGGTGGTAGCAGCCAGTCGGTTAGCTGGTCTGAACTGGATCTGAATAATTCTGATGCAGTTTTGGAGTACCTGCTCAATAGCCCCATCCACATCGTCATCCTGGTCAGCATCATTCTTGGCTTGTTGATCGCCTTTACCGCCTGTATGTATCCGATGATCCCCATCGTCTCCAGCATCATCGTCGGTCAGGGTGACGAAACGATGTCCCGAGGCAAGGGATTCTTCCTCACCCTGATCTATGTCGAAGCCATGGCCCTCACTTTTGGTCTCATCGGCGGCATCATGGGTGGCATCGGGGGGGGCGTCGGTCTGCAGGCCTACTTCCAGAGCCCCTGGTTGTTGATCCCCTTTGCCGGACTGTTTGTGTTGCTGTCATTGAGCATGTTTGGTTTTTACGAAATACAGGTACCTTCGGCACTGCAAAGTAAGCTAACGAACTTCAGCAATAAACAGAAGGGCGGCAATTTGCTTGGCGTGGGTTTCATGGGTGCCCTTTCGGCCCTGATCATTGGCCCCTGTGGTGGCCCCATGCTGATCGCCATGCTCGCCTATGCTGCGGGAATCGGTACCGTCGGCGAAGGCTTTGTGGCCCTGTTCGCCTTTGGTAATGGTATGGGTCTGCCACTGCTGGCGGTGGGCCTGCTGGGTGGAGAGCTATTGCCCCGTGCCGGTAACTGGATGAACATCATCAAGGCCACAGCCGGGGTAATCCTGCTGGCGGTGGCGCTGGTCTTCCTTGAGCGTATGCCCAGCATCTTCTCTCCCGGACTAACCACCTTCCTCTGGGCAGCACTGTTCATTATCTCCGCCATCTACATGGGCGCCCTGGAGCCCATCAAGGAAGCAGCTAGTGGCTGGAACAAATTCCGTAAAGGCTTTAGCGTTATTCTGCTGATTTACGGTGCCGTATTCCTCATCGCCAGCCTCACTGGTGGTAGTGGTGATCTCAACGATCCCCTGCACGGCAGCAAGCTCACCGGTTCCGGTGTGGTGAGCAGCAGTGCAGGAGGTAGCCAGGCCAGTAATCACTTCACCCTGGTCAAGAATGTCGATAATCTAAAGGCTGAACTGGCCAAGGGTAAACCAGTGATGCTCGACTTTTATGCCGACTGGTGTACCTACTGCAAGACCTATGAGAAATACGTCTTCCCTGATCCCAAGGTTGCCGCCTTGATGGCTAAATTTAACGTCATACAGGCAGATGTCACCGCCAACGATGACGAGGATCAGGCCTTGTTAAAGCATGTGGGCGTGTTCCTGCCTCCCTCCATTCTCTTCTTTGGCCCGGATGGCAAGGAGATCCGTTCTCTGCGCGTGGTGGGTGAAATGGATGCCAAACAGTTCCATGCACAATTGGAAAAGGTACTGGCCTCGCTCTGATCACAAAACATACCGGGGCACTGCCCCGGTATGCATTACTGGAATATTTCTCCATGACGAAATTCAAACTTGGCCTGCTGGCCATAACCATCGCTCTACTGGCAGGCACTGCCGGTTTCTACAGCCAACAATACTTTGATGAAAAAGCCGCAAAACATCGCCCTGACTTCAGCCTGCCGGATATGGATGGTCAACTGCGCCATATCAGTGAATGGGATGGCAAGGTTATCCTGCTCAACTTCTGGGCCTCCTGGTGCCCACCCTGTCGCAAAGAGCTGCCAGACTTCGTCCGACTCTATGATGATTATGGTGATAAGGGCTTCGTCGTGGTGGGTGTCGCCATCGACAAAAAACGTGACATCGTCGACTTTATGGACAGCGTTGGCGTGGAGTATCCGGTGATGATTTCTGAAAACGAAGGCATACGCATCAGCCGGGCCTACGGCAACCGACTAGGGGCCCTCCCCTATACAGTGGTCATCGACCGTGATGGCCAGATGGTATCCTCTCACCTTAAACTGCTCACCTATGAGGATGTAGAGACCATGATTCAGCCCCTGCTCTAGAGGTCTATATCAAAATTCCTTTGTGACTCCGGTCTCATTGCCATATAACAAAAAATGTTATAGTTTGCGTCGAATTTGCGGGAGTTTGTCCATTTCTATGGACAAACTGACGGCTTTCTTGCAAAATCAGACGTTACGCATATACTTATCTAATGTGCCTTCTTTAAAAGCACATATAAACAGCTGAATTTTATAGAAAAAATGGCAAACATCCTCGTATTAAATGGACCAAATCTAAACCTTCTGGGTGTGCGTGAACCACAGCACTACGGCAGTACAGGTTTGGATGCCATTATCGAGCGCTTGCACACCCAGGCGGGTGAACAAGGCCATCAATTACAGCATATGCAATCCAATGCCGAACATGAGCTGGTAGAACGGGTACATCGGGCCATGCAGGAGGGTGTGAAATTTATCCTCATCAATCCTGCCGCCTTTACCCATACCAGTGTGGCCTTGCGGGATGCCCTGGCAGCCACCCAGATACCATTTATTGAGGTGCACCTGTCCAATGTACATGCCCGTGAGGCCTTTCGTCATCACTCCTATTTCTCAGACCTTGCCGTCGGTGTCATTACAGGCCTCGGCGCACTGGGTTATGAACTGGCTTTGATGGCGGCCATGCAACAACTACTTTCAGACAATAACGGTTAATAAAATCAGGTCATGACTATGGATATTCGTAAGGTCAAAAAACTCATCGAACTGTTGGAAGAATCCGACGTAGCAGAGATCGAGATACACGAAGGGGAAGAGTCCATTCGTATCAGCCGTGCAAGCCAGATCACTATGGCGGCACCGATGGCAGCAGCACCGATGGCAGCACCGGCGGTCGCAGCCACAGCTCCGGCAGCCGAGGCAACCCCTGCAGAGGAAGTAATCAGCGGTCACGTGGTCACCTCACCAATGGTGGGTAGCTTCTACGCGGCATCATCGCCCAGCGCAGCCAACTTTGTCGAAGTGGGTAAGAGCGTGAAGGTAGGTGACACCCTCTGCATCATCGAAGCGATGAAGCTGATGAACCAAATCGAAGCGGACAAGGCTGGTGTCATCAAGAAGATTCTGGTGGAAAACGGTCAGCCCGTTGAGTACAACCAACCGCTATTTATTATCGAATAATTACTGTTGCCCGCGAAAGCGGGCAGCGGTTCCAAATATTCTGAGTACGCCTTATGTTTGACAAGATCGTAATCGCCAACCGTGGTGAAATTGCACTACGGATTCTGCGCGCCTGCCGCGAGCTGGATATCAAAACCGTCGCTATACATTCTGACGTGGACAGCACCCTTAAGCATGTATTGCTGGCCGATGAATCTGTGTGTATTGGTCCTGCTTCCTCACTACTGAGCTACCTGAACATCCCTGCGGTGATCAGTGCCTGCGAGGTCACCGATGCGGAAGCCATCCATCCTGGTTACGGCTTTTTATCCGAAAATGCCGACTTCGCCGAACAGGTGGAGAAGAGTGGCTTTACCTTCATCGGCCCCAAAGCCGAAACCATACGCATCATGGGCGACAAAGTCGCCGCCATTGAGGCGATGAAGAAGGCCGGTGTTCCTACCGTGCCCGGTTCTGGTGGCCCACTAGGCGAAGATGGCGATGAAAATCTGCGCATTGCCAGGGAGATCGGTTACCCAGTCATTATCAAGGCCGCTGGTGGTGGTGGTGGCCGTGGAATGCGAGTCGTGCATTCCGAAGGTCACCTACTCAATGCCGTTTCCCTGACCAAGAGTGAGGCCGGTTCCTTCTTTGGCAACGACATGGTCTACATGGAAAAATATCTGGAGAATCCTCGCCATATCGAGATTC
>JAOUJT010000156.1 GCA_029883105.1 Gammaproteobacteria bacterium | reverse complement strand
GGTTCGCTGTTAACAGTGCCGATTATGCTGTTTATGGATATTCCGGCACCGGTGGCAAATGGCACCAATCGCATTGCCATCCTGGCGCAGAATATTACCGCAGTGTATACCTTTTTCCGTAAGGGCTTTTCCGATTTCAAGCTTAGTTTGACGCTCTCCCTGGCAGCCTCTATCGGCGCGGTGGGTGGTGCCTGGTTCGGGGTGCAGATCGAAGGTGTCTGGTTTAACCGTCTGCTGGCAGCGGTGATGATTGGGGTGATGATCCTCATGGCCACAGGTAAGGATGCCAGCCCCAAGGTCGCAGAAGAGGAGCAGCCAAAGAATCTGCTGCTGGGCCATGTGTTGATGATCGCTGCGGGCTTCTGGGGCGGCATGATCCAGATCGGGGTGGGCTTTATCCTTATGGCGATCCTGCATCGTGTGATGGGCTTCGGCATGGTGCGGGTCAACATGTATAAGGTGTTTGTGGTGTTGAGTTATACCATCGTCGCGCTATTTATCTTTGCCTCGCAGTTACAGCTGCTTTGGTGGGCCGGCATGGGTCTGGCGATCGGCAACTCCATCGGCGGCTGGTACGGCGCACATACCACCATCCACAAGGGTGATGAGTGGATCAAGCGGGTAATGTACATCATGCTGTCGGTGTTCGTGCTTAAGCTGTTGTTTTTCTAGTATGACGATATCGTCTGCATCATCAATATAAGGCCCAATAGCATGTCCAATGAAAGCACTCAGACACCAGCGACGCCATTGCCCTACGGTATGCCTATCTCATTGCACCAGGCTCGGCTGGTGATGCAAGCCGCCGAGGAGGAGGCAACTCGTCACCACTGGCCGATGGTGATTGCAATTGTTGATAGTGCTGGCCATTTGGTCATGCTGCACCGCATGGACCAGGCGCAACATGGCAGTATCCGACTTGCGCAACAAAAGGCGGAAACGGCCATAAACTTTCGACGTTCGAGCAAGGCATTTCAGGATCTACTGGCTTCCGCTGGTGAAGGTCTGCGGGTCTTATCGATGGAGGGGGTCTCTGCGGTGGAAGGTGGTGAGCTGTTGATGTCGGAGGGTAAGATCATCGGTGCTATCGGTGTATCGGGTATGTTGCCGGTTGAAGACACGCAGGTGGCCCAGGCTGGGGTTGAGGCGGTAGTATTGGTACAATAATCGTTTGCGTCAGCGTCGCCATAAACAGAACGCTGCGAATGACCCTTGCAAAGAGATTCATGAATAACATTTCAATAATAAGGAAATACAATGCCACGGCAAGCAATTACCGATGAAGAGATAGAGAAATGCTTCGATGTTATGTCGGAGTTGAGGGTACATTTACTGCGGGATGAATTCCTCGCGACGGTTCGGCAGATGGAGAAGGAGGGGTATAAACTTGCCCTCATCGAAGAACAGGGAAGGGTGGTTGCTACGGCCGGTTATCGCATATATACGAACCTCTTTATGGGTAAGCATCTGTATGTGGACGATCTGGTTACTTCAGAGACGGTACGTTCTAAGGGATACGGAGAGCTGATGGTGAAATGGCTACGTGAAGAAGCGATCAAAGCCGGTTGTCATGTCTTCCATCTTGACTCTGGTACTCATCGTGGTGAGGCGCATAAGTTTTATTTTCGACAAGGTTTTACCATTGCGAGTTACCATTTTTCTACACAACTCAGAGATTAAGATACGCGCTGCCTGAGAGGTTCTACTATGGGGATAGTTGTCCCGTTTCAGGGATGCTCCAATTTGTCAGTGAGCGACCCCAGAGCTTTTCCAATATGATGGCTGCGTCCGCATGGATATCATCAATGGTGGCAATCCTGACGTAATCAGTCCTATTGCCTGTAGTTGGTCAGTGCATGCTCGACGATTCATTTTGTGGTAATTAAATTACTTCTGTTTGATACTATGCGCCGATAGGGTCGGTGGCTAATGTCTTTGTATGCCGCGAAGATTAACTACAGTGCCTTTAACACCTATAGTAGGGTTATATATTATGAAGATTGCCATCCTTTCGCGTAACAAAAAGCTTTATTCCACGCGGCGTCTCGTCGAGGCCTGTGAGCAGCGTGGACATGAGGTGCATGTGATTGACACCCTGCGTTGTTACATGAACATTACCTCCAGCAAGCCCGAGATCCATTACAAAGGCGATAACCTGACGGGCTTTGATGCGGTGATCCCACGCATCGGGGCCTCGATCACCTTTTACGGTACGGCGGTGGTGCGACAGTTCGAGATGATGGGGGTGTTTGCGGTGAACGAGTCCGTGGCACTTTCCCGCTCGCGTGACAAGTTACGCTCCTTACAGTTGTTATCACGCAAGGGGATAGGGATGCCAGATACGGCCTTTGCCCATTCACCGGATGATATACAGGATATGATGAGGATGGTGGGTGGTGCCCCTTTGGTGATCAAACTACTGGAAGGGACGCAGGGCATCGGTGTGGTACTGGCGGAGACAAAGAAGGCGGCAGAGAGTGTGATGGAGGCCTTTATGGGCCTGAAGACCAACATCCTGCAGCAGGAGTTTATTAAGGAAGCCGGTGGTGCGGATATACGTTGTTTGGTGGTCGGCGAAAAGGTGGTTGCGTCGATGATGCGACAGGCACCGGAAGGCGAGTTTCGCTCCAATCTACACCGGGGTGGCAGTGCACAATTGGTCAAAATCACACCGAAAGAGCGTGCCACAGCGGTGAAGGCGGCCAAGGTGATGGGCTTGAATGTGGCCGGGGTAGATCTATTGCGCTCGGAACGTGGGCCGCTGGTGATGGAGGTGAACTCTTCCCCCGGTTTGGAAGGGATTGAGAAGTCCACAGACAAAGATGTGGCGGGTATGATCATTGAGTTTATTGAGAAGACGGCCAAACCCCATCGCACCCGTACCAAGGGCAAGGGTTAGTTCGCCATGAAGAATGAAGCCGTAACCATCAACGGCTTTACGGTAGAACCCGGTACAAGTACCACCTTGGAACTGCCAGTAGGCCGTCTCTACACCCATGCACCGATGAGTATGCCGGTACATGTGGTGTGTGGAAAACAGGCGGGCCCGCGTCTGTTTATCAGTGCAGCCATCCATGGGGATGAGATCAACGGCGTGGAGATCATCCGTCGGCTGTTAAAACTGCCGGTGATGAAACGTTTAAAGGGCACCTTAATGGCGGTGCCCATCGTCAATGTGCATGGCTTTATTAGCCATTCCCGTTACCTGCCGGATCGTCGTGATCTGAATCGCTCATTTCCGGGAACAGAAAAAGGTTCGTTGGCAGCGCGGCTGGCCTATCTGTTTATGCAGGAGATTGTGGCCCAAAGCACCCACGGTATCGATCTGCATACGGGTGCCATTCACCGCGATAATCTGCCGCAGATCCGTGCCAATCTGGACGATGAAGAGACGGCGAATCTTGCCAGTGCCTTTGATGTTCCGGTGATGATCTCATCGACGCTGCGTGATGGTTCTCTGCGTGAGGCGGCGGCGGAATATGGTATCCCCATGTTGCTGTATGAGGCCGGTGAGGCCCTGCGTTTTGATGAGGTGTCGATACGAGCCGGGGTAAACGGGATTGTGAAGGTGATGCGGCTACTGGGGATGTTGCCCCGCCTGTCGCGCACGGGTAAGAAAAAATACGAACCGATCATTGCGCGTTCCAGTTTCTGGATACGTGCCCCGGACAGTGGCATCCTGCGCAGTATGGTACCGTTGGGGGGGCGTGTGGCGAAGGGGAGTCTGTTAGGCATGGTCTCTGATCCGTTCGGCGAACGCGAAGAACACATTACCTCACCTTACAGTGGTATCGTTATCGGTAGGATCAATATTCCGCTGGTGAATGAGGGCGATGCCCTGTTTCATATCGCACGTTTTGAGGACGTAAAGTCTGCGGCCACTAGCGTAGAAGAATTTCAGGATGAGCATCTACCCGAGACCGATATGGATACCAGTCCGGATAGCCCGATCATCTGAAAAAGCCCGGATGACTTAGCACCCGAATTGCGCTTATGCATATACAGTGCTGCTGCGTCGGGCGGGTTTTTATGCGATAATCCGCGGCTGTTATTCGTGTTTGGCCGTTTACGTGGCCTTCAGTTCTATTATCTCTGGCATATCTGGAAATTTACCGTGTTATCTACCGCAAACATCACCATGCAATTTGGGGCCAAACCCCTATTTGAAAATATCTCTGTTAAATTTGGGGGAGGGAATCGTTACGGCCTGATCGGTGCCAACGGTTGTGGAAAATCCACCCTGATGAAGATCCTGGGTAATGATCTGGAAGCCACTGGTGGCACGGTGAGTCTGGATGTGAATGAGCGGCTGGGTAAGCTGCGCCAGGATCAGTTCGCCTATGAAGATTTCACGGTGCTGGACACGGTGATCATGGGGCATGATGAGTTGTGGCAGATTAAGCAGGAACGTGACCGTATCTATGCGCTGCCGGATATGACCGAAGACGACGGCATGAAGGTCGCCGAGTTGGAGGTCGAATTCGCCGAGCTGGACGGTTACACCGCCGAGTCACGAGCCGGAGAGTTGTTGCTGGGTCTGGATATTCCGCTGGAGCAGCATGCAGGCCTTATGAGTGCCGTTGCACCGGGCTTTAAGCTACGTGTCTTGCTGGCCCAGGCACTATTCTCGGACCCTGAAATCCTGCTGCTGGATGAGCCTACTAACAACCTGGACATCAACACCATACGCTGGCTGGAAGGGGTGCTGAATGATCGAAATAGCACCATGATCATCATTTCGCATGACCGTCACTTTCTGAATAGTGTCTGCACCCACATGGCAGATTTGGATTTCGGTGAACTGCGTGTCTATCCCGGTAACTATGATGAATATATGACCGCTGCCACCCAGGTACGTGAGCGTCAGCAGGCCGACAACGCCAAGAAGAAGGCACAGATTGCCGAGTTGCAGACCTTTGTTAGCCGTTTCTCTGCCAACGCATCCAAGGCCAAGCAGGCCACCTCGCGTGCCAAGCAGATCGACAAAATCAAGCTGGATGATATCAAGCCCTCCAGTCGTATCAGCCCCTTTATTCGCTTCGAACAAGAGAAGAAGCTCTATCGTAATGCCCTGGAAGTGAAGGGACTGAGTAAGGGCTATGGTGACAAACCTCTGTTTCAAAACCTGGATCTGCTGGCGGAAGTGGGTGAACGCATCGCCGTCATCGGCCCCAACGGTATCGGTAAGTCGACCCTGATGAAGACCCTGGTGGGTGAACTGGAGCCGGATGCGGGCACGGTGAAATGGTCAGAAAACGTCGAAATCGGCTATTACGCCCAGGACCATGCCGCTGACTTTGAAGAGGACCTGAGCCTGTTCGACTGGATGAGCCAGTGGAAACAGGAGGGTGATGACGAACAGGTGGTACGTGGTTACCTGGGGCGTCTGCTGTTCTCCCAGGACGAGATCAATAAATCGGTCAAGATCATCTCCGGTGGTGAGCAGGGTCGCATGCTGTTCGGCAAGATCATGATGCACAAGCCCAACATCCTGGTGATGGATGAGCCCACCAACCACCTGGACATGGAATCCATTGAAGCGCTTAACCTGGCGCTGGAAAATTATCCCGGTACCCTGGTGTTCGTCAGCCATGACCGAGAGTTTGTCTCCTCTCTGGCGACACGCATTATCGAGCTGACTCCAGATGGTGTTATGAACTTCAGCGGCAGCTATGAGGAATATCTGGCGAAACAGCTGGCTTAAATCAAAGGCGCTTGTTAAAAAGGCCATCGGATGATGGCCTTTTTTGTGTCTGTCGGTTATTAAAACGAGACGTTAAAGGCGTCATGGAGATAAGAAATATGTCGATTTAGTCAATAAAACCGATAATATGGCACAGGATTTTACTCCAGCGTCCGATACCTTATTATCAGGTGCCAGGGATATGTTGGGGATAGGCGGGACATGACATGACGATTGAGGATACTTATTTAGTTTTTCGCTTGGACACACATCTGTTTTGCCTGCATACAGGCAAGGTAGAGGGCATCATCGAGTATGTGCCGCTAAGGCCGATTCCTCTGGTCCCGGATTATGCCGCCGGTGCCTTCTCTCATATGCACGAAACCGTTTCTGTTCTCAGCGTGCGTAAAAAACTGCAATTCGCCGATCGTGAAGACAGACTCGGCGGCTGTTTTATCCTTACCCGCATCGATGCACATCTAATAGGTTTGTGGGTGGATGGTGTCGAAGAGGTAATAGAAAGCTCCCATGGGAGCTGGCTAACCATCCCCGAGGGTTATCATGATGAATTGTTTCAACGTATGTGGTCGTCAGAGGAGAGACTGATCCTGGAGCTGAACGCTGAGGCACTGTATAACAGCGATACCAGTGCCTTTGATGTGGAGACGATAGAGCCAGAGCATCTGCGTATACAGCAGGGGCTAGAGCCTGCGTCCGTGCCTGAACCTGAACCTCAACTTGAACCGGAGCCCGAACCGGAGCCCGAACCGGAACCGGAACCCGAGCCTGAACCCGAACCCGAACCTGAACCTGAACCGGAGCCCGAACCGGAGCCTGAACCGGAGCCCGAACCCGAGCCGGAATCGGAACCGGAGCCCGAACCGGAACCCGAACCGGAGCTCGAACCGGAGCTCGTACCGGAGCCGGAACCGGAACCGGAACCCGAACCGGAACCGGAACCGGAGCCCGATCCGGAGTCCGAACCAGAGCCTGTCTATACGGCGGCCCGAAGTGTCGATAGCGAACGCACGGCATTGTTAGTGCATCCCATCTCATCCCTGGAGCAAGAACAGCATACGCAGAGGCCGAAGTCGCTTACCGGCTTATTACTGAGTATTGCGTTGATCCTGTTGCTCTCTGTGGCAGGGGGGCTGTATTGGTATTTATCCTATGACGACGGAGTAAACCCTGTTGCGATAAAGAGGCCGATAACATCACCTGCCATCAACACTGCCACGCCTGAACCCA
>JAOUJT010000155.1 GCA_029883105.1 Gammaproteobacteria bacterium | reverse complement strand
AGATGTTTTGCACATCAACAAATATAGCGATTCTTTTCACGTGTTGCCTGTGGCTAGAGTGACAAATCTGATGCTAAGGATAACACGATGTCGTCGATGTACGCCGTGATTCCGCTTGATATACCCGTCGCCTACTGATAACGCGGGTATCATCTGTAATAAAGGCCAATCGCCTGTCTGGACAGAGTGCGTGAACCGATTCACGATCTGAAATATAATGGTCGTATCGTGTGGGTTAGTCCCGCCATTGCTCACCTCAGGGATACAACTCATGTCTAGTTCCAAGATTATCTATACCGAAACGGACGAAGCTCCGGCCTTAGCAACGTATTCCTTTCTACCCATTGTTCAGGCCTTCACCCGGGTGGCAGACATTAGCGTAGAAACACGGGACATCTCCCTGGCGAGTCGTATTCTCGCCAACTTCCCCGATCATCTTAGTGCGGAGCAGAAACAGCGTGATGCCCTGGGCGAGCTGGGCGAGCTGGCCAAGACCCCTGAAGCAAACATCATCAAGACGCCCAATATCAGTGCCTCGATACCGCAGTTGAACGCGGCGATTAAGGAATTGCAGGCCAAGGGCTTCGAGCTCCCAAATTATCCAGAAGAAGTAGTAACTGCAGCCGAGCAGGACATCAAGACGCGTTACGCCAAGGTGTTGGGCAGTGCGGTGAACCCGGTCTTGCGTGAGGGGAATTCGGATCGTCGCGTGGCGGGTCCGGTTAAGGCCTATGCGAAGAAGCATCCGCACTCCATGGGCGCTTGGTCGGCCGAGTCAAAGACGCAT
The DNA here is from genome assembly GCA_029883105.1 of Gammaproteobacteria bacterium. Taxonomy (GTDB): domain Bacteria; phylum Pseudomonadota; class Gammaproteobacteria; order Thiohalospirales; family Thiohalospiraceae; genus JABURT01. Next base: position 6,165 of record JAOUJT010000155.1, on the reverse strand, counting down.
GTGGCCTCTATGCAAGATGGGGATTTCTACGCTAGTGAAAAATCGGTGGTGATTGAGTCAGCCTGCGAGCTAAAGATCGATCTGCTTAGTGATGATGGTGACAGCCGCGTATTGAAGGAGAAGCTATCGGTGTTGCCGGGTGAGGTTTTGGATGCCTCGGTGATGAGCTGTAACAAATTGCGTGCGTTCTTTGACCAGGCCATCGAGGATGCCAGGCAAGAAGGCGTGCTGTTGTCCCTGCATATGAAGGCCACCATGATGAAGGTGTCTGATCCGATCATCTTCGGCCATGCGGTGAATGTCTATTACAAAGACGTGTTTGCAAAACATGCTGTGATCTTTGAAAAGTTGGGGGTGGACACCCGTAATGGTCTGGGTGATGTGTATGCCAAGATCGCCCAGCTGCCCGATGCGCAACGCGCTGAGATCGAAGCGGATATTGAGGCGGTCTATGAGAGCCGTGCCGAGTTGGCGATGGTCAACTCCGATAAGGGTATTACCAACCTGCATGTACCCAGTGACGTGATCATCGATGCATCGATGCCTGCGGCTATTCGTTCCTCGGGCAAGATGTGGGGTAAGGATGGCCAACTACACGACACCAAGGCGATGATCCCGGATCGCAACTATGCCGGTATATATCAGGCTACCATCGACTTTTGTAAGGAACACGGCGCGTTTGATCCCACCACTATGGGCACGGTAAGTAATGTGGGGCTGATGGCACAGAAGGCTGAAGAGTACGGTTCACACGATAAGACCTTTGAGATACCAGCCAATGGTACGGTACGTGTCAGCGATCAGGCGGGCAATGTAGTGCTGCAACATAGCGTCGAGCCGGGGGATATCTGGCGTATGTGCCAGACCAAGGATCTGCCAGTACAGGATTGGGTGAAGCTGGCGGTAACGCGCGCGCGTCTGACCGGCCTGCCTGCGATCTTCTGGCTGGATGAACACCGTGCCCACGATGCCCAACTGATTGCAAAGGTGGAAACCTATCTGCTAGACCATGATACCAAGGGGCTGGATATTCAGATCATGTCTCCCATCGAGGCAACCTATTACACCATGGAGCGAGTGAAGGAGGGCAGAGACACCATCTCAGTGACCGGTAATGTGTTACGTGATTATCTCACCGACCTGTTCCCCATTCTGGAACTGGGCACCAGTGCGAAGATGTTATCGATTGTTCCACTCTTGGCCGGTGGCGGACTGTTTGAGACCGGAGCCGGCGGTACAGCGCCCAAGCATGTACAACAGCTTATAGAAGAGAACCATCTGCGCTGGGATTCTTTGGGAGAATTTCTTGCCCTTGCCGTCTCCATCGAAGATCTGGCGATTAAGACCGGCAGTGCCAAGGCCAGGGTTCTGGCCGCAGCACTGGATAGCGCCAACAGTCAGTTCCTCAGCAATAACAAGTCACCTTCACCCAAGGCAGGTGAACTGGACACCCGAGGCAGCCATTTCTATCTGGCCATGTACTGGGCTCAGGCGCTGGCAGAACAGAATGATGATCGTGAGCTGAAAGCGATCTTTACGCCGGTAGCCCGAACGCTTAGTGATAATGAAGCGAAGATCGTGGAAGAACTGAATAGCGTACAAGGCAAGCCAGTGGATCTGGGTGGCTATTATCTTCCCGATAAGGCGAGGGTTTCCCGGGTGATGCGAGCCAGTGTCAGTTTTAATGCAGTGATTGATGGCCTTAAATAAGTAGAGGTGAAATATTCCAGCGTGGTTTAGCCAACCTTCAGAGATCATCCATCATAAACAGATAAGCCTGATCTACTTTTGTCACAATGTATTTGTGTAGCATGCATTGTGACAAAAGTAGATCAGGCTTTGTCATATCTATCAGGCAGTTTTGCCTTCCGATTAAAACATTATTATTTTTAAGGTAAATGCTCTCGCATGAGCATAAGTGAGCCCTAACTGTGCATCACAGTGGTATGAGTAAAATTGTTATGAATTTATTAAATATATAGATATAACAACATATTGAGTGTGTATTTACAGATAGAACGGGTATATTAAATTGGCTGGAGTCAATTTTACCATCGTAGATGTGAGTAGATGTTTGATTTAGAGGTGATGTCGAGGCCAGGCCGTATTATAAAATTCACACAAAGGCGCAGGAGAAATATGAAAGTCTTATATGGAATATTTTTCATTATATTTTTTCAATCACATATATTTGCTGATGAAATAATCACAATTGCCGTACGTGAAAACTTTTCACTGACCAGGCTTTACGTGCAGGTGTTGACAGAAGCGTATAGGCGAATAGGGCAACCGGTAGAATTTATATCTATCCCGGGAGGAAGCTCGCTAAAGTATAGCAATAACGGTTATCTAGGAGTGGATGGCGAGGCTGGCAGGCTATCAGGTGTGTTAAAGCAAAACAAAAACCTTCGACCGGTTCCCGTGGCAATATATAACAGCGAGTTAACTGTATTTACCAATAAAAAAGATCTGAAAATATCTGGCTGGGAAGATCTTAAGCAATACCAGGTGACGACAAGGATAGGCTATAAATTGGTCAGAAATAAATTGGCTGGAGAAAATCTTAGGGTTGTCGAAAACTCAAGCATGGCGCTAATGCTGGTTGAAAAACAACGTAGTGATGTAGCGATCCTGTCAAAGGTGGATGGGATTGCGGTAATAAATAAACTGCAACTGAAAAATATAATAATGTTGGATACGCCCGTACAAACCTCTCCAGTGTTTCATCTTATAAATAAAGACAAGCAGTATTTGATTCCCAGGTTGGAGAAGGCATTGGAAGATATGCGACAGAAAGGTGTATTACAAGAGATGGCAGGAAGGTTTGAGTCGGAATTTATTAAGGTTGACTGAGACAATACATGCTGGTTTATATTCGCAGTTTCAGTATAAAGAGAGTTTATATGAAGAATATAGTACACATTGTTGGTGGGATATGCTTTTTAATGCTGGCATCGACACCATACGTATTGGCAATGGATATTGTTCTTACAACGGGTATTCATGAGCCTCTGGTCGACAATGAAAACAGAGAAGGGTTTGTTGAGTCTGTGCTTGAAGAGGCATTTCGTAGAATTGGCATGCGTGCACTGATTGAAATTGAACCCTCTAAACTATCACTGATTAATGCAAATAGCGGCAAGGATGATGGTGTCGCATTGCGGATCAAAGGAATAGATGAAAAATATAAAAATCTTGTGAGAGTACCTGAGGTAATAATGTGCTCTGAATTCATTGCCTACAGTAAAGAAAATATCACAACTTTAAAGTCATGGTCGGATTTGAACAAATACAGCGTATCCCATGTAAATGGTTGGAGGATATTCGAGAGAAATCTCGGCAATCGAAAAAACGTGAGAAAATCTGACAGTGCAAGGCAACTGTTTACCATGTTGCGTGATGATAGGACTGAGGTTGTGCTTTATGAGAAATGGCAAGGAAAGGTGTTGGCGCAACAAGTAGGGTTGCAAGATATAAAGGAAAACAAACTTCCGATCTCGGCAAAGAGAATGTACATCTATCTTCATAAAAAGCATGCGTCAATTATTGCCTCTGTGGCCAGTGCAATGAGGGAAATGAAGTCGGATGGGACATATCAGCGCATTTATAATAGTACCTTAAGTCAATATGCAGATAAGGCTGGGACAGATCGTGGCTATCAGCAACAAATGCTGTCGAATTGTGAATGATGATTGATCTCTTGGGTTTGAGGCTTGTCAGGTTGCTATGAAAGAATATATATCCAGATTAAGTATAGGAAAGAAACTCGTATTGGCAATGGTTCTGATTAGTGGTTCTATTACTTTGTTGGTAACCTCAGTGCAGATTTATGGTTTTTATCTTGATGGCCTAAATGATATAGATGATCGTATTATTGAGATTGAACAGGTTCATGTTCCAGATGTGACGGAAAGGTTATGGATTTCGGATGTTGATAATATAAAAGGGCATTTGGATACCTTGATCAAATTTGATGGCATACGTTTCATCGAGATCTATGATCAGTCTTCCTTGGTTTATGCTTCCGGAAGCTCGACCGGTGTTGATAGTGCCGGCGTAAAAGTTTTTTCTTTGTCATATAAATACAAGGGTGAAGATGTAGGGATAGGAAGGTTGCTGGTTTATCTTGAATATGACTCGTTATATGAAGATTTGTTTGTAAAGGCTATATCAACACTGCTCTCAAATGGGATAAAAACATTTATTGTTGGCTTTTCTATTCTGGTTTTATTTAACTATCTGGTCACACGTCATCTGGTTACTATGGCCGCGTATTTTGACTCCTTAGGTGGGCAGGCCGAAAGTGAGGATTTGCTTCTTGGTCGGGGCATGGTTAGTGGTCGCAATGACGAAATTGATGTTGTTGTTAGATCTGTAAATAATATGAAACATAGCACTCAAAGCTATTTGCGTGAGATAAAAAACACTAACAAGGAGCTAGGCCTGTATCAGCGCAGGATGGAGTTTCTAAAAGAGTTGATGGAGCATTCGTTTAAAAGTGAGGCTGAGTTGATTCAATATGGGCTGGTCGCGGCGGTTAATTTCAGTGAAAGTATGTCTGGCGAGTTGGTGATTGACTCAAATATTGCTGGTGAGCCTGCGAGTTATATCCATAGTGAGGACAATAACGAAATAGTTGTGAGGCGACAGGATATTGTTGTTTGCCGGAAATGTTTGAAGAATGGCGCAGAAATCATAGAGCATGAGGGAAATGGTGTTTGTGAGTTGGATGATGGAAGCGACAGTTCCATTGTGCGAAAAGTGTGCGTGCCAATAAAATCGGGAAATGATATAGAAGGTTTGTTGACAATATATAACCGTTCTCATTCTTATTCAGAAAGTGACGTAGTAGAGATAGAGCTTTTTCTTCAAAGTTTATGGAATCTTGTTCTGCGCTGGCGTTCTCAAAGTGAATTGGAACAAAGTCGACTGAATTATAAAACCTTGCTTGAAACCTCATCAGCCATACCATGGACTATGGACATAAAAACTGGAACTTATATACATGTCGGTCAACAAGTCGAAAATACTTTCGGGTTTTCTTCTGAAGATTGGTATAGACCCCTATTTCAGCGTCAACATATTCATCCTGATGATCTTGTGGATGTACTGGGAAAGCAGAAGAAGTGTATCGATGAAAATGTGGATTACAGAGCGAAATACCGGATATATGATAAGGATGGCCAAGAACGCTGGCTGCTGGATTCAGGAAAAATTGTTACCAGTGAAAATCAGTCATGTTCTCTTCAAGGCTTTATGTTTGATATAACAGAGCAGGAGCAGCATGATTTACTCATGCGCCGTTCACAAAAGATGGATGCAATGGATACTTTGGCTGGAGGTATAGCACATGACTATAATAATATGCTTGGCGTTATCATGGGCTACTCTCAGTTGATTATGGAAAAAGCATCAAATGATGATGTTTTGTTAAAATATAACAATCACATCTATCAGGCAGCACAGCGGGGAGCTGCTTTAACTGCCAAGCTGCTTAAATTTTCCAAACAAAGTAATGTGTCTGTATCTGAGGTGTCGCTGAATATGATTCTTCAGGAAGATGAAGATATGTTGAAGAAGACTTTGACGCCCAAAGTCAGATTGAAGTTCGAGCTGGAAGATGAGCTGGACCTTGTTTATATCGATAAGAATGGTATTGAGGATGCGATATTAAATCTATGCATCAATGCCAGCCATGCAATGCCGTCCGGAGGGGATCTTGTTGTCAGAACCGAAAATCTATCACTTACACAAACTGAAGCAGAAAAATTCCAGACGACATCAGGTGACTATGTTGGACTTTCTGTAATTGACAGCGGGATTGGTATGAGTATGTCTGTGCAAGAGAGGATTTTTGACCCGTTTTTCTCTACCAAAGGAGAGAAGGGTACAGGGCTTGGCCTTTCTCAAGTTTATGGTATGGTACGTTCTTCAGGTGGTGTAATTAATGTGGTTTCAGAACCCGGTCATGGTACTACCATGGCTATCATTTTACCGAGACATATCGGTAATGAAAATATTATGCCGGTGAATGCTGAGCCTAAACAGGCATTGAATAATGGAAGCGAATCTATACTCGTCGTTGACGATGAGGAATCTTTGCGGGATATGGCAGCAGAGATACTATCGCTTAGGGGTTATAGTGTTGAAGTCGCTGAGAGTGGT
>JAOUJT010000154.1 GCA_029883105.1 Gammaproteobacteria bacterium | reverse complement strand
GGCTGGTTGCGGGGGCGGGAAAAAGTCACCCCGGTACCGGCACCTCCCTCTCCACGAGCACCATGACAGCTGGCGCAGTAATTGCTAAACAGGGACTTACCCTTGTGGGCCTGACCCTTGACCTTCTGCATGGAGAGCTGAGGCTGTTTTGGACCCCAGCCACGTATATGCGCGACGATGGCCTTAACCTCACCATCTTTAAGACTGGTAAAGGCCGGCATCACCCGCCCCGGGCGGCCGCGCTTTATGGTTTTGTATAGATAGCTGTCGGGTACCCCGCCTAAAAAATCCTTTAATGACAGGGGTACGCCCACACCACCCTTGCCCTCTGCGCCATGACAGGCGGCGCAGTTCTGTTGATATAGATGCCCACCGTCATACGCAGCCTGGACCGGCAGCATCAGCAGCAAGCCGCAAAACAACAAAACCGCCTGAAATATTCTCTCCATCATGGCCTTATATATCCTTGCATTTGTTATTGAAAACAGTAATAGGATAATCTTTCTCATCGACACTGACATCAATGATCTATATCAACCATTACTAATATTCCACACTATAATGACAAAACCATACGCCGAATCCTGTGCACAGAACCAACAAGCCATACTGGAAGTGCTACAAGTGAACTTACCAGAACAACGCCGTCTCTTGGAGATCGGCTCTGGCACCGGCCAACACGCGGTATTTTTTTCCCGCCACTTCCCACAGCTACTGTGGCAAACCAGTGATCTGCCCGTACACCATCCAGGTATCCAGGCATGGATCGATGATGAGGCCCAGACCCGGGTACTAGCCCCCCTTGAGCTGGATGTTCTCCAGTCTGCGCATTGGGGTGCCTCTCACTATGACACAGTATTCAGCGCCAATACCGTCCACATCATGTCCTGGCCAGCGGTTGAGGCTATGTTTACGGGGGTCGGCAAGGTACTACAGTCCGCGGGTATACTTATCCTTTATGGCCCGTTTAATTACCAGGGGCACTACACCTCCGACAGCAACGCCCGCTTTGATCTCTGGCTTAAGCAGCGCGATGCCAAGAGTGGCATCCGCGACTTCGAAGCACTTAACCATCTGGCGACGCAACAGGGGATGTCACTCACTCAGGATTATGCCATGCCGGCCAATAACCGTATCCTTATCTGGCAAAAGGAATAATCATAGGCTAATAGAGCTACAACTGGTTTCTAGTGGCGGTTACAAACACAATGCGGCCGAATTATTCCTCATTGAGATCCAAAGTCACCGTGGTCAACAAGTGAACGCTCAATTAACCGGGAGATGGATCTACAAGAACTGTTTGGATTCAAACCTGAGCGGCACTGAAAATTTAGCGATATTGTCGTTATGCTATTAGCTTAACGCTTAAGCTTGAGTCTGACTCGTAAGATCTTTGTGTCAATCAAGGCGTCTAATCTTGACTAAAACAGTTGGAATTCTGATAGTGTTATCTCATTAAGAAGGGAATAGCGACTTTGGATTCTTCATTGTTAAGCATACGGTCGTGGATCGGCCTGTTTATTATTGCTCTGCTGGTCGCCTGTAATGATGATAGTGCCATAGATATCTCATTGTCCACGCCTAAAGATTCAACCAAAACGGAAGACAAGCCGCAGACGTCTAGTATCTATACCTTCGGGTTTGATCCTCGCTCCACTCCACAAGAAGATGCCCGACAATACCTGCCGTTTCTGAAATATCTCGAACGAAGTACCGGTTACAAATTCACCCTGCGCTTTACCCACAAGAACGCCAATATCGTTGATGACATCGGTACCGATGTACTCGACTTTGCCGCCATCGGTGCCACCAGTTATATCTACGCTCGTGAGGTGCATGATTATCCCATCACCCCTATCGCCCGAGGGGTAAACATGCAAGGTGAGGCCACCTATCGTACCTATTTTGTGGTTCATCCGGACAGTAACATTACCTCACTGTCCCAGATTCCAGGTCATGCTTTTGCCTTTGGTAGCAAGACTTCCACCCAGGGCCATCTTATTCCTCGTATTGTCATGCTCCAGAACGATATCTCCTTGGCTCAGCTTTCCCGCTATGAATACACCGGCTCACACATCAATTGTGCCAATGCCGTTGTCTCCGGGCGGGTCGATGTGTGCGGTATGCAAGACACCATGGCCGACACTATGGCAAATCAGGGCCTGCTAAAAATTCTGCATCGCTCAAACTATTATCCTTCCAGTGGCATAGTCGCCAACCAGCGTGTAGATAAGCAGGTGATAACAAAGGTTCAGCAAGCCCTGATTAAATTCCGTCCTACGAGTAAACACTCAACCAACCTCTATAACTGGCATAAGACCGAGATGCCCAGAGGCTTTATTGCGGCAACAGAGCAGGACTATATTGAACTTAAACAATGGATGCGTAAGCTGGGATTTTTAGAATCGAAGGCAGGAAGCTAGACCGATGATGATTCAACACAAACTCTTATTACTATTACTGGCGACAACGCTTAGTATCGGCATCATCACCCTTGCTATTGTCAATTACACGACCACTGAACATTTCACCGCCCATGACAAGGAATGGATACAGACGCTATCCAAAAGTATTGTTGAAGGTATCGCTGAAGATACAATCAATAGTGAATCCGTCAAGGTCTATTCAAGTCTTAATCAAATCGTACGCGACAATGAAAACATCAGTTATGCCTATATCGTCGGTTTTAGTGATGACATCTTTGTTCACACTTTTCCGCGTGGATTTCCAGATGCATTGAAATCCGCCGGACTGGGTAGCTCTGCTTCTGAACCACTGCGCATCAAAACTAAACAGGGGCTTATCCTAGACTACGCACAACCGATTATTTCCGGTCTTCCCGCCACCTTGCATCTGGGTATCTCAAGTCAACGTATGGATAACACCCTTGATGATTTAACCATGGAGGTCATTATTGGCATCACACTGGTGACCCTATTCTTCAGTACTTTTATCTATTTCAGTACCCGCCGTGTAACACGCCCTCTGCAACAGTTTGTTACCTCAATGGATCAATATGCCTCGGGAGAATTGCGTAGCCCCATAGCTACAGAGGATGCAGCACACAGTCCGGAGTTCAAGGCACTACTCAACAGCTTTAACCTGATGCTGGAAAATAAGATTCGTGCAGAGGATGAAATACGTCATCACAAACAACAACTTGAGCAGCAGATAGAGCAACGCACCGCCGAACTGAAACAAGCCAAAGATGTGGCAGAAAAGGCCAGTTTGGCGAAGAGTGAATTTCTCTCCAGCATGAGCCATGAATTACGCACGCCAATGAATGCCATCCTGGGATTTTCGCAGCTCATGGCTGCGGATTTCGACCACAATCTATCGGATGACCAGATCGAAAATCTTGGTGAAATTATTCATGCCGGAGATCACCTGCTGTCACTGATCAATGAGATTCTGGACTTAAGCCGCATCGATGCGGGTAAGATCCAAATCTCTATGGAACCCGTAGAGCTCAAGTCGATACTGGATGAATGTCTTTCCCTGATTACCCCATTGGCTGAGCAACGCGGCATCACGATTACATCACATGTAAACGTCGGTGTTTATGTAGACTCGGATCGTGTACGCCTGAAGCAATCGGTTCTAAATTTACTTTCAAATGCCATCAAATATAACAAAGAGGGCGGCAGCGTGCTTCTCTCGTACGCAGAACAGCAAGGCCTGTCACGGTTGTCCATCACCGACAGCGGCCCCGGTATCTCCGCCGACAATATCAAAAAACTCTTTAAGCCCTTTGAACGACTGGGTGCAGAGGCCAGCGCAGTGGAAGGCACCGGTATCGGACTGGCTTTGACACAGAAGCTACTGGAACTAATGAATGGAAAAATTGGCGTTGAGAGCGAACCGGGCAATGGTTCCACCTTCTGGGTCACCCTGCCGCTCAGTTCCACCACTCAGGAAGATATCAGCCAGAATCTGAGCGCTATCACCGAGAGCAAACCGTCTCATAATGACAAGTCCTACACCCTACTCTACATAGAAGATAATCCTGCCAACCTGAAACTGGTACACCGTCTGGTGGCGATGAAACCCCACATCACCTTTCTCGCTGCACATAATGCGGAGTTGGGCTATGAACTGGCCCAGGCACATAGGCCGGATTTGATCCTCACCGATATCAATCTACCCGGCATGAGCGGTATGGACTTTCTGCGTAGGGCCCTCATGGACCCAAGCTTGAAGCTTATACCGATCGCCGCCATTAGTGCCAATGCCATGCCCAAGGATGTCGAGACAGGTTTACAGATGGGGTTTATTGCCTACCTGACCAAGCCGATCAATATCGATGTATTTCATCAGCTGATAGAAAAATACCTACCTCAAGCTAATATTTCTAGTACACAGGTCGGCGATGACAATGTCCTGCACTAACTATACCTGCAGGCATGGCTTCTTACTTTGGCTTTGCGTTGATTATTTCTTGAGTGCCTTACTCTGAATAAGCAGTTACAAATCTGCGACCTTTGGCTCTACAGTTTATATCTAAGCCTACCGACATATTAATCTGTGAACGACTATTTAGATTGCATAAACTATGAAAAAAAACCTATATGTCATCGTCAGTATCATCATCGCCTTCTCCTATTGGTGCATTGAAGCCATCGTGCATTTTTATATCTTTAATGAGAAAGTATTTGAGATCATCCCTGACGATGTCAATGAACTATGGATGCGCTCTATTATCACCCTATTGCTCATCTCTTTTGGCCTCTTTGCCGACCACCACACACGCAAGTTGAGAGAAAAAGAGGGAGATAAGCTCAAATTGTTTCTAGTAACGGTAGGCGCCTCTAATCATATCCTCAACAACTACCTGCAACAGATGCTGCTATTCAAACTGGAAGCAATGAAATGTGAGGGGTTTTCCAGTGAGATCCTTGAACTGTTCGACCAGATCATGGACGACACCACCGCAGAGATTCGAAAGCTTGAGTCACTGACCGAGTTAAACGAAGGTGCCATACGCAAGGCCGTATACCCGAAATAGCACGCTTCATACCGATATAGATCCAGCTCTTCGCCTTACCTATGAGGCATAGCATTAATAGTATTCAATTAAACACTTGAATGTCCTCATCGGGCAGGCTAATATCTACATCTCGTCATTATTTAAAACCACGAATCAAAGGATAAATGCATGGAAATCAATGACTTCATCATGCAGCACGAGAAAACCATACGCATGGGGTTTTTCTTCGGCATGCTACTGATTATTGGCCTGTGGGAGATTTTCGCCCCTCGCCGTGCCCTCACCATCTCCAAGCTGCTGCGCTGGAGCAATAATCTGGGCCTGGTGTTCTTTAACAGCTTTGTACTGCGCCTGCTGTTTCCCGCCGCCGCCGTGGGCGTGGCCGTCTTTGCCAGTGAGCAAGGCTGGGGTCTGCTGAATTATAACGAAGTCTCTCTGTGGCTATCGGTTCTCATCTCCGTCGTCGCCATGGATCTCATCATCTACCTGCAACACGTCATGGTCCATGCTGTACCACTGTTCTGGCGTCTGCATCGTGTCCATCATGCAGATCCGGATTATGACGTCACCACTGGTGCCCGCTTCCATCCTCTGGAGATCATCCTCTCGATGCTGATCAAGTTTGCCGTGATCCTGCTATTGGGTCCGCCCATACTGGCCATCATCATCTTTGAGATCATGCTCAACGCTACAGCCATGTTTAACCACGGCAACATACGTCTACCGCTGGGTCTGGATAGGGCTCTGCGCTGGTTGCTGGTGACCCCGGATATGCACCGTGTACATCACTCCACCGAGGACGATGAGGCCAATAGCAACTTCGGTTTCAGCCTGCCATGGTGGGACCGACTGTTTGGCACCTATCGTGCCCAGCCTAGAGCCGGCCATGAACAGATGCAGATCGGTATCCGCCAATTCCGTGAACCCCGACAGGTAAGCTGGTTCGACGGCATTCTCACCCTGCCATTTAAGGGCAAGATCAGTGACTATGCCATCAACCGCCGCCAGTGGAACGATAAAGACGAGAACGAAAGATGAATAAAACCCTAATGCGTTGGAGCCTGTTTCTGTTACTGATCATCGGCGTCGTCATGGCGGTGATCTATCGTGATCAACTCAATGCCGAAGCACTGGAGCAGTGGATCAGTAACGCCGGTGTCGCCGGACCGCTGCTATTTATGCTGCTCTATGCCATTGCTACCGTCTTCTTCCTGCCCGGCTCAGTACTGACCCTGGCCGGTGGTGCCCTGTTCGGGCCTGTGTGGGGTACGCTGTATAACCTCACCGGTGCCACCCTTGGTGCCATCATCTCCTTCCTCGCCGCACGCTACCTGGCCTCCGACTGGGCCGAGTCCAGGGCCGGTGGTCGCCTTAAACAGCTGAAGCAGGGTGTCGAGTCAGAGGGCTGGAAATTTGTCGCCTTTGTCCGTCTGGTCCCCCTGTTCCCTTTTAATGTTCTGAACTACGCACTGGGGCTGACCCGCATCTCCGCCTGGCACTACACCATCGCCAGCTTTGTGTTTATGTTGCCCGGAGCCATCGCCTACACCTATTTGGGATATGCCGGACGCGAGGCCATAGCTGGCGGTGAAGATATGGTGCAGAAGATCATGCTCGCTGTCGCCCTGTTGGCGGTGGTCGGCTTCCTCCCCAGCCTCATAGCTCGCCTGCGTCGTGGTCCAATGCTGGAGGTCTTTAGCCTCAAACAGATGCTCGACACCGGGCAAGAGATACTGCTGCTGGACGTGCGTGACGCGAAGGAGTTTACCGGTGAGCTAAGCCATATCCGTGGCGCGATAAATATCCCTCTCGGTGAGCTGGCAACACGGCTGAATGAGATCAATGAGTATCAGGAGCGAGCGATTGCCATTATCTGTCATACGGACAGACGTTCCGCCAAGGCAGCGCAATTTCTGAGTAAACATGGTTATGCCGATGTACAGGTGGTGTCCGGGGGCATGACTTCCTGGACCCAGCAAGGCATG
>JAOUJT010000010.1 GCA_029883105.1 Gammaproteobacteria bacterium | reverse complement strand
GATGCCACGGTCACAGATGCAACAGGACATGTCTCAGCTGCAAACCATCGTGAACTGGCTCGATGGCAAGGAAGCGGTGGTGCGAATGGCTAGCGAGGTACAAACAACGGCCCGTGTGGTCCCTCTACGACCAGCATTGGATGCCCGTAGAGGCGCGTCAGGTTCTCAGCGGTAAGTACTTCTGAGGTTTTACCCGAAATACTATTCCCCTCACCCAACATCAAGATTACATGGTCACAATATCGCTGTACCAGATTGACGTCGTGTAGTGCCATTACACAAAGCTTGTTCTGTTCTTTTACCTGTGCCGCGAAGAGATCCAGAATCTTGATCTGTTGATGTAGATCCAGATGATTGCTGGGCTCATCCAGCAGGTAGATCTCCGGTGCCTGATTTAATAATGTGGCGATGGCCAGACGTTGCTGTTCGCCGCCAGAAAGTTTTGTTGCCGAGCGGTTTTGCATCGCATCCAGTCCCACCTGACGTAAGGCAGACAGAGATTTTTTCAGATCATCAGCGTCTTCCCATTTCCAACTGGGAATATGTGGGTGTCGTCCCTGTAATACGGTTTCCAGTACGGTGGCGGGAAAACTACTTTCATGGGACTGAAACAGCAGCCCCAACCTTTGCGCCATTTGGCGTCGGCTATAGCCTTCTACCGTTGAACCATTTAATAAAATTGTTCCACTATCGTCGGGGTAGAGTCCTGCCAGAGTGTGCAACAGAGTGGTCTTGCCTGCGCCATTGGCTCCCAATACGCCCCAACATTCTCCCCCCTGAAGGGTCTGCGTGAGTTCGTGGCTCAGTACACGTGTACCACGGCGTATCGTCAGAGCCTGCAGGGTGAGCTCAGTCATGGCCGCGATTCCTCTGCAGCAGAATCAGGAACAGTGGCACACCGATGAGCGCGGTTAGGACCCCAACTGGTAGTTGTTGCGGGGCGATAATAGTACGCGCCAGGGTGTCTGCTAGCACCAGCAGGCTTCCACCGAGCAGGGCCGCAGCTGGCAATAGACGCCGGTTATCACTACCCAAGAGCAGTCGAGTGAGGTGCGGTACTACCAGACCGACGAAGCCGATGCTACCTGCCAGGGTGACTGCGGTGGCGGTATAGAGTGAGGCCAATAAGTAGATGCCATAGCGCAGTTTGGCCTGTTCGACCCCCAGTGACTGTGCCTGTAACTCTCCACGGGAAAGGATGTTCAGACTACGTCCCATGGGCAGGGCGAAAAGGATGCCCAGCAGCAACAGACCCAGAGCCCAAGTTGGGTTGTTGTTGGGGCTGAGATCGCCCATCAGCCAGAACAACATGCCCGGGAGTTGGGTCGTCGGTGCAATGGCCAAGAGGAAACTGATCATGGCTCCCCAACCCGCTGCCAGTACCACCCCGGTAAGTAATAGGCGCGAGGTAGTCCACTGGCCTTTACCGTGGGCCAGGCCAAATACCAGAATGGTGGCGAGCATGGCACCGATAAAGGCCGAGCCTTGCAGTAATACACCGCTCAATCCGGCCAGCATGGCCAATAGGGCCGCCACCGCAGCCCCGCCGGAGATCCCTAACACATAGGGATCCGCCAGCGGGTTGCGTAATAGCACCTGCATCAACGCACCGGCCAGGGTCAGCAGGCCACCGACCGCAAAGGCCGCCAGGGCGCGGGGCAGGCGCAGCTGCTGTATCACTTGCTGATGTAAGGCATCCCCCTCACCCTGAATCGCCAGCCATGCCTGTGCCAGCCCTATGTTGAGACTGCCGCTGCTGATCGCGATCAGTACACTGCCCACGGCCAGTGATAGCAGGAAGAGATAAAGCAGACCGTTACGCATCATCGGCAAGGGTTTCAGGCTGACCAGAATCGGTACGCAGGCTCATCACTGTCCAGCCCTTCATGCGCGCGTGCTGCAGCAGGGTTTCATCCGCATCGACCGCTATAGGATGGGTGACCACTTCCAGCAAGGGCAGATCATTGAGAGAGTCGCTGTAAAACCAGCTTTGATCCAGATCGTGAGGGGAGTTGGCCAACCATTGCTGCAGGCGTTCTACCTTGCCTTCGCGGAAGGTGGGGAGGCCGGAGACCTTGCCGGTATATCGGCCATCCAGCAGTTCAGGCTCTGTGGCAAGGATATCATCGACGCCCAGCGCCTCGGCAATGGGGCGGGTGACGAAACTATTGGTGGCGGTGATGATCAACAGAAAGTCGCCCTGCTCCCGATGTTGTTGCAGAAGCCGGGCAGCCGCCGGCTGCATAATGGCCTCAATCTTTTGCGCCATAAATTGGCGATGCAAATGGTTGAGCTCATCCAGACTATGTTCGGATAGAGGTTTCAGGCTGAAGGCGAGAAACTCCATGATATCGAGCGTGCCTGCCTTATATTCCTCATAAAAGCGAAGGTTTTCGCGTTCGTAATAATCCGCCTCTACCAGTCCCTGCTCCACCAGAAACTCGCCCCAAAGGACATCGCTGTCACCATTTAGCAAGGTATTGTCGAGGTCAAAAATGGCCAAACTCAAGGTCGTTCTCCCACTAAAAAGCCGATTTAGGCCGACATAATAGCGCAAGCGATGAATTATTAGTGAATGCTTATGTCCCATGCTGCTTATATAAAGGGAATCGGGCTTGCCCGTTTGGCTCCCTTTATGGAACAATCATTGAAAACAATTGGTTATACAATGAGCTCGATCGATCAAGATGGCTACCGCCCCAATGTGGGTATCATTCTATCCAATACCGCAGGACAGGTGTTGTGGGCTCGGCGTGCCGGTCAGGAGGCCTGGCAGTTTCCCCAGGGTGGCATCGAAGCCCATGAGACCATAGAGCAGGCCCTGTTTCGCGAATTGGAAGAAGAGGTGGGTCTGCAAGCTCAGCATGTAGAGGTGATCGGTTGTACCCAAAGCTGGTTACGCTATCGTCTGCCGCAGAGATTGATTCGCCATCACCGAAAGCCCCTCTGCATCGGTCAAAAGCAGATTTGGTATGTGTTGCGATTGGTGGGTGAGGAGTCGGCGGTGCGTTTTGATCGCAGTGAACAACCCGAGTTTGACCACTGGCGCTGGGTGGATTACTGGTATCCCTTGCAGGAGGTGGTGGCGTTTAAGCGTAAGGTTTATGAGCGGGCGTTAACAGAATTGGCCCCATTGATCTTTGCAGATAAGAATCTATGTCGTGCTCCACGTAGGATGCATGGAAGACGACGCTAGTGTTCGCACCGTTGTTGCCAACAATGAACATTCAATTTAAGGACAGACATGCTCGAATTACTCCGACGCATCGTAGAACAGGTGAACTCCGCGCAGGATACCAATCAGGCGCTTGAGATCATTGTACGTCGCGTCAAGGAAGCCATGTCCATTGATGTCTGCTCTGTCTATCTAAACAATCCCAACACACAGCAACTCATACTCATGGCCACCGATGGCCTGAATCCCGATTCCGTGGGCAAGGTTGGCCTGGCCTTTGGTGAGGGTTTGACCGGCCTGGTGCGGGAGCGTGAAGAACCTATCAACCTCAGTGATGCACCGACACATCCTCGTTACCGTTTCTTTGCCGAAACTGGCGAGGGTGAGTATAAGAGTTATCTGGGTGTGCCTATCATTCATCATCGCAAGGTGCTGGGTGTGCTGGTGGTGCAGCGCAAGATCAATCAACGCTTCAGTGAGGAGGAGGAGACACTCCTTATTACCGTGGCCGCACAGTTGGCTGGTGCCATCGTCCACGCCATGGCATCGGGCGACATCAGTATACTGAATCAGGCCGATAACGAAGATAGGCGCCATCTGCTTGGCTTGCCCGGTGCGCCAGGCGTGGCCATGGGCACCGCCAGGGTGGTTTATCCCCTGGCGGATCTCGATGCTGTGCCGGACCGCATTAGCGAGGATACTGCTGGCGATATTGCTCAGTTCGAGTCGGCGGTGGAATTGGTTAAGGCCGATGTGATCTCTCTTACCAAACGCCTGTCGGATGTCTTACCCAGTGAAGAGCTGGCGCTGTTTGATGCCTATCTGTTGATGCTGGATAGTGGCGGTTTTCGTACCAAGGTGGTGCAGAATATAGAGCAGGGTCAATGGGCACCTTCCGCCTTGCGTGATGTGATAAACGAGCACGTGAAGGTTTTCAAGGCGATGGAAGACCCGTACCTGAGTGAGCGCAGCGATGACGTGCGGGATTTGGGACAGCGTATCCTTGCCTACCTGCAACAGGAAAGTCGTCAACAAACAGAGTACCCGCTACGTACGATCCTGGTGGGTGAAGAAATCACCGCCTCCATGTTGGCGGAGGTGCCGCCAGATCGTCTGGTAGGGGTGGTATCCAGCCGTGGTTCTCGTAGTTCGCATGTGGCCATCCTTGCACGCGCACTCAGTGTGCCTGCGGTGATGGGGGCCACGGATTTGCCTGTGGGACGGATAGATGGCCGTGAACTGGTGGCGGATGGCTATACCGGTCGAGTCTATGTGAATCCTAGTGTGGCGGTGAGAGCAGAATTCAAGCGACTGCTGAAGGAAGAGGCGGAGTTGATGGAGGGGCTGGATAGCCTCCGTGAACTGCCTGCTGAGAGCCCTGATGGGGTACGTATCAATCTCTACGCCAATACTGGATTGCTCACCGATATTACCCCCACCCGCAACTCAGGTGCCGAGGGTATCGGTCTCTACCGCACCGAGTTCCCCTTCATGGTGCGGGAGCGTTTTCCCGGTGAGGAGGAGCAGCGGCAGATCTACCGTACGGTACTTGAGGCGTTTGATCCCAAACCGGTGGTATTGCGTACCCTGGATGTGGGCGGAGATAAGGCCCTGCCCTATTTCCCCATCAGTGAAGAGAATCCTTTTCTGGGTTGGCGTGGTATACGCATTACCCTCGATCATCCAGAGATATTTATGGTGCAGATACGCGCCATGATCCGTGCCAGCGAGGGCATGGAAAATCTCCATATGTTACTGCCTATGGTGAGTAGCGTGACGGAAGTGGATGATGCCCGTAAGTTGATCAGTCGGGCCTGTGCTGAATTACGTGAAGAGGGTTATGAATTCCGCGAGCCCAAGATAGGGGTGATGGTGGAGGTACCATCGGCAGTTTATCAGTCACCTAATTTGGCCAAGCGCGTAGATTTCCTCTCCATAGGTACTAATGACCTGACCCAGTATCTGCTAGCGGTAGATCGTAATAATGCCCGGGTTGCAGAGCTCTTTGACTCACTCCACCCGGCTGTGCTGATGGCCCTGCGTCAGGTGGTGGAGGGGGCCGCCAAATATGGCAAGCCGGTCAGTGTTTGTGGCGAAATGGCCGGTGACCCGGCCTCTGCGATCCTGCTATTGGGGATGGGCATAGACAGCCTGAGTATGAGTGTATCCAGCTTGCCTAGAGTGAAGTGGGTGATACGCAGTATCAGTAGAAAGCGTGCACGGGAATTACTGGAGCAGGCGCTGGAGATGGAAGATGCTATCTCAATCCGAGAGTTGCTCAACAATGCGCTGGATGAACTGGGTCTGGGTGGATTGATTCGCGCCGGAAAGTAACGTTAACCGAGTATGCTGGCATGACTGTCCAGCATCCGTATGCGCGACAGCAGTAGCAAAGAATTGGTGGTGTCGACGTCATAGGCTACGGTAAGGGCATGCTTGTTGCTGGATAGATTGGCACGTTGCACACCCGAATGGCTGCGTAGAATATGTTCCAACTTGGCGCAGTCACGCTCACTGAGATGGCTATGGATGTGATAAGAGATATCGGCCTTACGCATGATTTGACTCCCTGTCTGCCACGGTTCTTTCCATAAGAGCGAAGAGAAACTATAGAAGGTTTTTGCGCCTTGGCAAGTGAGTGCTATTTCAACCACACTTTGTAGGTTTTATTCTCATGTTGGTATTCAAACAGCATTTGTGCCGCAATACCGCTGTCATAGATTCGTTGCTGTATGGCCTCCAGATCCACTTCGTTAGAGTTTTGTAGTTGTTCAAGAACATCCTCGGGCATCAGCGAGGCTAGCTCCATAGCGGCTTCGGCAGGCAGGCTTACCTTGACGTGTGGCGCGCCATCCTTCAGCACCTCCACAAAGAGCGTTTCCGCTATTGCCTTAATCCCAGGGCCTTGTTCCAGCTCCGGAGGCAGTTCTGGTAGTGTGAAGTCACGCGCATGTTGTAGTAGTTCTTCGCCTACAGACTCTTTTAGCAACGGCCACCAGGCCTGATAGGCCTGTAGCTGTTCCAATTGCTGTTCCAATCCCTGAAAGGCTCGCATCAATAACAACAGATTGGCGGGTCCAGCGGAACGAAACCACCAGCGCCGCTCACCCAGTAGTTGGGTCATGGGGTGTTTCACTTTCCAGTCCTGCATACGCATGGCCTTCTCTCCCAGGAAGGGGCGGAATAATATGCGGCTAATGAGTGGTAGGTGATTTTGTATGTAGATCAGCTTATGGGCATCGAAACCCATGGCGGCAAAACATTGTAAGGGTGAGATATCACGGCCTTCACGTAGTGCGAGAATAAATTTTAACAAGGCCAGACGAGCGGTTTCAGTGACTTCAATGGTGCAGCCATAATCCAGTAATACGACTTCCGGCGCGGGATGACGGCGAAAGAAATAGTTACCCATGTGGGGATCGCCGTGAACCAGACCGGCCTTGAACAGGCTATGAAATAGGGTGCGAATCAGTATCTTCCCCAGTGTCTGGCGTTCGGCGACAGTCCATTGGGTGGCCTCATCCAGCTTGCGACCGTATTCCCAGCTTTGCACCAGCAGACCTTCACGACAGTACTCAGTAATAACTTCCGGAGTATGCAGGCCATTGACCTGGATCTCTCTTGAATACTCGGTCTGACGCCTGGCCTCAGACAGATAGTCCAGTTCTTGATCCATGTTGCGCTTTAAGACATTTTTATAGGCATCCAGATCAATGCCCCACTTTTTTACCGGCCCCATACCGGGCATCAGACCGGCCAGTTTCAATTCGGCATTAACCGCATCGGCAATATCCGGGTAGCGGATCTTTAATGCCACCTCTCGACCATCGGTCAGCGTTGCATGGTGAACCTGACCCAGAGAGGCCGCCGCGTAGGCCTCGTCAATATGGCTAAAGCTTTGTTGCCAGGGATATCCTAGTTGTTGTTCGATGAGCGGCAGCACCGCCTCCAGTGGCAGTGGTTCGATATTATCCAACAGTTGTCTGAAGGGATTATCGGCGTCTGTGTCGGCGAACAGTTGGCCGACCTTCATGGTCACCCCACGCGCACCAGCAAACATGGCGCTTAAGGCCCGTTGTGCCAGTAGCCGTTCCGCATCAGTGTGTGCCTGACCTGCCTTGCGCATCCCCCAACCGATGCGCAACATCTGTAGTCCGCGAGAAAATGGATTGTTCATGCTACATCGGGTTGTTGGTTTGGTTCTGGATAGAGTCTTCCCGGTGCGAGCTGGGCCAGCGCAAAGTAACTCTGGGTAAGTTCAAAATGGCGTGGGCCAAAATAGTCGATATAACGCGAGGTCCAGTGATCCCAGATCCGATCGGTCTGTACGGACCAGGTCCATGAGGCCTCTGAAAGAACATTGAACAGCTTGGAAGTGATATCCGTTTGTGGGGTGCTCTCTGCCTGCCATAAGGGTGGGGCAGGCTTACCGGTATAGGGATCAACATAGACGCGAATACGTGAAAGCCCCGTACTCTTCGCATCGATGATCTCAGACTCAAGGATGATGTCGAAGCGATCGCGATAGCGTCGGTTATTCTTACGCCCAAGGCTTAAGGTGGCACCTTCCCAGCGACGCCCATCCTGTTGGAATTCGTGGCAGAAGATAAAACCCATAAGATTCATGTCGGATGTTAGAGCATGAACGAAGTCTCTGGCCTCCGGCGGTATATCCGTGAACTCATTATCGATAAGTTGAAGACCCTGTTGTATTAGCGCATGGTCCTGCTCAGGCTTTATTCTCAGGCTTTGAAAGTTTACCAAGTCATATTTATTCCAGGGGCGTGACCAGCCCATTTTACGCGCAGCACGATAGGCTTCAAAGCCCCGCATCATCAGTTTTAGTATGGTTGCCGGTTGCTTGGCCTGGCTAAGTGCGGATAAGGTTTGTTGATAATCCTGCTCGCTGTTGACTTTATAGGAAGGGTCCTTGGACATGCTCCGCCTCATATTTGTTATCCTGTCGCTTAACTTACCACAGGCAATAATAATAACGAGCATTTACCCATCCATGTGTGCGATTTTCACATATTTATTAAAGTTCGCGCTAATTCTGCAATGTTTCAAATATATGTTTATGAAAGGTGATGGATTTGTAACCCGTTTAGCAGATTGCTAGAATCCATTAAATTACTACGGAAATAGAGTCACTAAAGGGATAGTTCATGCGGTACGTATTTATTGTCAATCTAGAGGCCCGCGATGGTGAATTAAAGCACCTGTGGCGAGCGGCCGAACCTTCTATATCTGCTGAGTTGGGGCCGCTTGAGGTCTGTTATCCACAATCCGCACTGGAAACATTACAGCAGGCACGAACCTATGCAGATAAAGGTGGTTATTGCATCGTTTCGGTAGGTGGTGAGGGCACCATGAATCTGGTGATGCAGGCGATTATGGACAGTGATCGCCGCGAGGATACACTCATGGCGCTGGTGCCATTTGGCAATGTCAACGACTATGCCTCCGCACTGGGCATGGAAAAGAACTGGCAGTCTGCGATACAAGCATTGATGCATGGGCAGGAACGGCGCGTTGGTGTAACAGAGCTACTGACGCAGGATTCTCGCAACTATGCGCTTAACATGGCCGACATTGGCTTTGGAGCCTCTACCGCAAAGTTGCACAGTGTTGACAGAAAACTAAGTTGGGTGAAAGGACAGTTGAAATACAACCTGCTGGCCATCAGGGCGTTGATGAGCTGGAAAAATATCCCCTGCACGGTTCAGGTCGACGATGAAGAGATTGGTGGTGATGTAGCGCTGGTGTTGGCTGGAAATAGTCCGACCCTGGGTGGATTTCGTGTCCTGCCGCATGCCACCGTTGATAGTGACAAATTTGCGGTGACGATATGTCGAGACGTATCTCGACTGCAGCTGATGCAGGTATTGGACGACTCAAAAAAGTCCAGATTAACAGAAAGTGAGCGGATACTATTTCGCCATGCATCGCGGATTAGTGTCGAACCTAAAGGTGAATTTGTTACCCAGGTAGATGGTGAGATCACAAATTTGAAGGCAAACAAGGTCGAGTTTATTGCCCATGCCAAGGCATTGCGGTTTATGGCACCGTAACAAGAATGTAATTATCGATCGAAAGCAACAAACCTAATAACGAACAGTAACGCTGAGCGTGAAGATATGGGCTCAGAAGCCGACATAAGTCGGCTTTTTTGTGTCCATGATTTTTCAGGAGAGCCCGGGTAAATGCACTCTCACTAATCCATGCAAAATAAAGCCAGCACCTCGCCCGCCTTATTACGGTTTTTTCCATCCCGACTGATATAACGCTGGACGTGAAAGATCTCTCTCTTTTTCGCCTGCGGGTCATAGTATTTATCTGTGAACGGGGTGTGGTGATTGGATATCAATACCGGTATTCCGTCTTGGGAATGCTGTACCGCCAGCTCGACCAGAGTGTGCTGCTGTTCCATGGAAAAACCGCCTGCGCTATAACTGGTGAAATTTGATGACTGCTCCAGCGGCAGGTAGGGCGGATCACAATAGACCACATCGCCAGTTCGTAGTTGGGTGAAGGCCTTTTCGAATGGCAGGTGTTTAAAGCTGGCTTGGCGGGTCTTTTTTCTGAACAGCTCTAACTCGGTGGTGGGGTAATAAGGGCGCTTGTAGCGACCAAAGGGGACGTTATAACCGCCTTTGGAATTATAACGACATAGGCCGTTATATCCATGTCTATTCAGGTAGACAAACAGTGCTGCGCGTTCCTGCCGATCATCAATGGTATTAAAGCGTTCGCGGAATTTATAGTATTGTGCCTCGTTGTTGTTTTTATCCTTAAAAAACAGCTCACATTCCTGGATGAACTTACGGCCACGGCGTTTTAACAGGTTGAACAGGTCGATCAGATCACGGTTGCTGTCGCACAACAGGTAGTCTTCAAATTCTGTGTTGAGAAATACAGCACCCGAGCCGACAAAGGGTTCTACCAGACGTTTGCCTTCGGGCAACATCCTCTCGACTTGATGCATGATGCGATATTTGTTACCGGCCCATTTCAGAAACGGGCGGATACCGGATGTGGGGGGCTTTACCATCTACAGCTCTCGAATGAAGACCTTGGAGTTCCGTTGATAGTTGTACATCCCTTGTCTTTCTATCGGTAAGGCGCTGGGCTCGGCCAATTCAAAGCCTTTTTCCTGAAACCAGTGAGCGGTGTGTGTGGTGAGCACAAAGAGTTTGTTCAAGCCCTGTCTTGTGGCTTCACGCAACATAAACTGAAACAGTGCATCACCCTTGCCCTGGCCATGGTAATCCGGATGTATCGCCACACAGGCCAGCTCGCCAACCTTCTCCGCTGCATATGGGTAGATGGCGGCACAACCGATGATGGTATTGTCGCGCTCGATCACGGTGAAGTGTTCGATCTCCATCTCCAGTTTTTCCCGAGAGCGGCGCACCATGATGCCTTGCTCTTCCAGTGGCGCGATCAGCTCCAGTATGCCGCCGACATCTTCGATGCTGGCCTTGCGGGTGCCTTCAAAACTTTCCGCACTGATCAGGGTGCCGCTTCCATCACGACTGAATAGTTCCATCAGTAGTGCACCATTCTGGCGGCCATCCAGCAGGTGTATGCGTTTGACACCCTGACGACAGGCATCGGCGGCCCCTGTCAGGGTGCGATTCATCTGTTCGGAGAGCGCAGGCATCTTATTGATGTCGTGCAGGGTCAGTTCACGTAGCGGTGAGTCGGCGTCTTTGTACAACTCTTGGATATCGGTGAGGAAGATCAATTTTTCCGCTTTCAGTTGTGTTGCACAGGCCGCAGCAACATCTTCGGCACTGAGGTTAAATACCTCGCCGGTCGGTGAAAATCCCAACGGTGAAAGTAAGACGATGTTGCCATTATCCAGTAGCTGTTCGACACCCATGGTGTCTATGCGACGTACCTCACCGGTGTGTTGGTAATCGGTGCCGTCACGCACTCCCAAGGGCTGGGCGGTGACGAAGTTTCCCGAGGCGACACGGATCTTGGCACCCGCCATGGGTGAGTTGGCCAAACCCATGGAGAGCAGGGCCTCAATGTCCACACGTACACAGCCTACCGCTTGCTTCACGCATAATAGGGCCTCGCTGTCGGTAATGCGCAGTCCGTTTACATACTGCAGCTCTACCTTCTGCTTTTGCAGTTGTGCCTCGATCTGCGGACGCGCACCATGCACCAGTACCAGCTTTACCCCGAGACTGTGTAACAAGGCAATATCATGCACCAAACTGGCAAATACCTTATCCGCAACCACCTCGCCACCAAAGGTGAGTACAAAGGTACGACCTCTAAAGGCGTTGATGTAGGGGGACGAGTTGCGAAACCAGTGTACGAACTCATGTTGCGGTGTGTCGGCCAAGGCCTTGTTCCTTATCCATGTTTGCTGGAGATTTTCACGGAAAATCAATGTCTTTGCAATGTATCAGATATATCGTCCAGGCAGATGGCTACCTTAGGCCTGGACACAGAAACGCTGGATCAGGTTTCGCAGTAGTTCAACCGTGGGGTGTAATTGATCCAGACCGATAAATTCATCCGGTTGATGGGCCTGATCGATATGGCCGGGACCGAGGATGATGGTCTCCATGCCCATGCTGTTGAGGTAGGGACCCTCGGTACAAAAGGCCACCGCCTCGGCATCGTGACCGGTAAGCTTTTCCGCCATCTTGACGATCTCGGAGTGGGCATCCGTATGCATTGGTGGGGTGCCATCGATGAGAGAATTGATCTCCAGTTTCAGTCCGCTGCCATCCAGGGTATGTGCCAGGCGCTGGCTGATCATCTCGCGTAACTCCTGTAGTCCCATGCCGGGCAGGGGGCGTAGATCGATGTGCAGTTCACAATGACCACAGATACGGTTGGGATTGTCGCCACCGTGGATGTGGCCCAGGTTAAGGGTCGGCACAGGAACCTGAAATAACGGGTTGTGATGCGTGGCCTGTAGCTCATCACGAAAGGCCAGTATTTCACCCATCACCTTGTGCATGCCCTCCATGGCATTGTTACCCAGCGAAGGATCGCTGGAGTGACCGGACAGACCACTGATGCGGATCGCCTCCATGATGATGCCTTTGTGGCTGCGTACCGGGCGCAGGCCGGTGGGCTCTCCGACCACGGCATAACGGGCCTTGGGGCGTCCCAACTCAACGATGGCCTTGGCACCGTCCATGGAGCTCTCTTCGTCGGCGGTGGCCAACAGGATCAGAGGTGCGTTCAGATCTCCGGCACGGAAATGTCGCGCCGCCTCTATGGCAAGGGCGAAGAAGGATTTCATGTCGGCAGTGCCAAGACCGTAGAGACGTTGATGACGTTCGGTCAGTTTGAATGGGTCCAGACTCCAGTCGCCTTCATCGTAGGGCACGGTATCTGTATGACCGGATAGTACCAGTCCACCAGAACCCTTACCGAGTGTCGCGATGAGATTGGCCTTATGTGGCTGGCTGGGCAGTGGCAGTACCTCGACCTCGAAGCCCATAGGTTCCAGCCAGGCCGCCAGCAGCTCGATCACCTCACGATTGCTGGTATCAAAGGCCGGGCTGACACTGCTCATGGAAGGTCGGGCAATGAGTTGCGTCAGCATATCGAGTAATGCCGGAGGGGAAGTAGACATTTAGTTTTTATGTGCCTTGAGCATACGTTTACGCCAAATCAATACACCAATCAAAGTCAGAGACATCAACAACACCGCCAGTGAGTTGCCCAGCACTACATAGGGCGTGGAGCCTCTGCGCGGTTGCACCTGGGCATTGAGTGCTGCGGTGGTAAATTGCGGCAGGCTATGGGTGATGTTGCCTTTATGATCCACCACTGCGGTGACACCGTTGTTGGTGGCGCGTAGCATGGGGCGACCGGTTTCCAGTGCCCGCATGGCAGCGATCTGCATATGTTGATGCGGACCATGGGTATCACCCCACCAGCTGTCATTACTGACGTTTACCAACATACTGGCCACAGGCAGGGTACGAATGATCTCTTCACCAAACACATCCTCATAGCAGATGGACATGCTGATGTTATGCCCTGCGACGGATAAGGGGGCTTGCAAGGCTCCGCCGTGAGTAAAGGACGACATAGGCAGGTTGAAGGCCTGGATCAATCCGCGCAGATAGTGCTCAAAGGGTAGATAGTCGCCAAACGGCATCAAGTGGTGTTTGTGATAAAAGTTGCGTCTGCCCTCGGTCAGATTGAGCACACTGTTGAATTTGGTTTTGTTGGCAAAATCGTAATAGGGGATGCCAATCAGCATATCGGTATTGGTTTCCTGCGCCTTCTTTTCCAGGCCAACCAGGAAGCCGGATTCTACATTGTGGTACCAGGTGCTTAAGGCGGCCTCGGGCCAGATGATCAGATCACTATCCCAGTTTTCTGCGGTGAGTCGGCTATAGATGGCCAGGGTATTTTGTAACTGACCGGGGAGCCATTTTTGATCCTGCGGAATATTGCCCTGGATCAGAGTGACCTTGAGTGGATTGCCTATCGCCTCGGTCCAGGGGATTTGCTGCAGCCCCCAACCCGACAGGGGGAGGAAGATCAGCGCCAGCAGATAGGGACGGCGATGGGAAGAACGCCAGTGCAAAACCAACAGTGCCAGCAGACCCGACATGATGGCCAGTATCCAGTTCAGACCATAAACACCCAGCAGAGGGGCATATCCCGAAAGCGGACCGTCGACCTGACTGTAGCCGGGATTGAGCCAGGGAAAACCGGTAAACAGCCATCCGCGTAGCCACTCCATCAAACCCCAGAGGCTAGGCAGGAGTAATAGTAATTCAATGAATAAATAACGCTCTTCACGGCCGCGATACCAGTGAAGCAAGTGTAAGGCCAGATAACCCAGAACTGCTGGAAACAGGGCATAGGCAGAGATGGTGAGAGCGGTGAGGAAAACCGCAAGAGGCGCGCTGGTACCACCAAAATAGCGTATGGACACATACATCCAGGCGATACCAAAGCCAAACATGCCGACACCGAAGAACCAGCCACGGCGAAAGGCCTGTTTGGGTTCGAGGTGTAGCCATAAGAGAAACAGTATGGTCAGACTGACAATGGCCAGAGGATAGATGTGGAACGGCGCAAAGGATAGGGTTAGGAGTGCCCCGGCAAACAACGCCAGAAGATCTCCGCGTTTACCCTTTAGCTGTGTCAGTCGTTTCATCTTCGGAGGGGTCCTTCTCTTGTTGTTGTTCTTCATTCAGACGGGTGACCTGCATCAAATAGATGCGACGGCTGTCAGCTCGCAATAGTTTGAAACAAAAGCCGCCCAGGCGTAGTTCTTCGCCGCGTTTAGGCATATGGCCGAAGCCCTGCATAACCAGTCCACCGATGGTATCGAATTCATCATCGGGAAGTTCGGTGCTGAAGAATTCATTAAACTCTTCGATGGGGGTGAGCGCCTTGACGGTACAGGTATGGTCATCATGCTCGAGGATGAAGGTGCCTTCATCGATATCGTGTTCATCCTCGATCTCACCGACGATCTGCTCCAAGACGTCCTCGATGGTGACCAGACCGGCCACGCCACCATACTCATCGACCACGATGGCCATATGGTTGCGGCTTTGACGAAACTCTTTTAATAACACGTTCAGGCGTTTGCTTTCAGGCACAAAAACCGCAGGGCGCAGGGATTCGCGCAGGTCAAAATCCTGTTTGCCATCACGCAGGTACTGCAGAAGGTCTTTTGCCAGCAGGATGCCGACCACCTCGTCACGGTTCTCGCCAATCACGGGGAAGCGTGAGTGAGCCGATTCTATGATGATCGGCAGGAAGGTCTCTGCAGAGTTATCGCGCTCGACCACCACCATTTGTGAGCGTGGGATCATGATATCGCGCACCTGCATGTCAGCAACAGAGACGACACCTTCCATCATCAGCAGGGCATCGGGATCGATGATGCTCTGTTTCTGTGCCTCACGGATGAAATCCAGTAATTCGTCCCGGTCCTTGGGATCTCCGGCCAGGGCCTGACCTATACGTTCCAGCAGGCTTTTTTGTGGCTTGTCTTCCTTGTCGGTCTGACTCGTTCGATCTTCACTCATGCGCTTTGTGTAACCTCGTAGGGATTGTCATAGCCTAATGCGGTAAGTATGACGATTTCAAGACTTTCCATGCTCTCGGCCTCGGTGGCTTCTATGTGGTCATAGCCCAGCAGGTGCAGAGAGCCATGTACCACCATGTGGGCCCAGTGACTTTCGGTGCTTTTTTCCTGCTCAGAGGCCTCTTTGAGCACCACCGGAGCGCATATGACCAGATCTCCCAGTAGCGGCAAGTCGATCCCGGGGATCGGTTCGAAGGGAAAGGATAAGACGTTGGTTGGGCCGGATTTATGACGATAGGCCTGATTGAGTTCGGCGCTCTCGCCTGTACCGACGATACGGATGGTGAGTTCCGATTCATCGGTTTGATGCTCGGCACCGTCTAAAGCAGCCTCGACCCAGAGCTGGAATTGTTCTCGCGTAGGTAAGCCTGGACTGTGAGGTTCCTCATCGTCGAGGGCAATTTGCAGATCCAGCAGTGTACTCACTCTTCGTCTCCACTTAGCGGTGCATGTTGCTCATGACGATCATAGGCACTGACGATGCGTTGTACCAGGGTATGGCGCACCACATCCTTGGCCTTGAAAAAGCTAAAGCTGATGCCCTCGACACCTTTTAACACCTCAACGCTGTGGCGCAGTCCCGACTGGGTGCCTTTGGGCAGATCCACCTGGGTTACATCGCCGGTGATGACGGCTCTGGAACCGAAACCTATTCGGGTGAGAAACATCTTCATCTGTTCCTTGGTGGTGTTTTGCGCCTCATCGAGGATGATAAAGGATTCGTTCAGGGTGCGACCGCGCATATAGGCCAGTGGTGCAACCTCGATAACGTTACGTTCGATCAACTTGGCGACCCGTTCAAAACCCATCATTTCATACAGGGCATCGTACAGCGGGCGTAGATAAGGATCTATCTTTTGCGCCAGGTCGCCGGGCAGGAAACCCAGTCGCTCACCGGCCTCTACCGCAGGGCGGGTCAGGATCAGCCTGCGGACTTGATCCTTTTCCAGGGCCTCTACCGCACAGGCCACCGCCAGATAGGTCTTACCGGTACCGGCGGGGCCGATGCCGAAGTTGATGTCATGGTGGAGGACATTATGTAGATAGTTTTGTTGGTTGGGGCCTCGGCCTTTTATATTGGCGCGTTTGATACGAATCACCACATCTGGACGATCCGGAGCTGCGGCTTCGAGCAGGGTCTCGACACCGGATTCCTGCAAATAGAGATGCACGTTGGCCGGGGTCAGGGTCTCCTCTGCGGTCTCCTGATACAAACCCTTGAGTATTTCACCGGCGGCATTGATGGCGTTGTCATCACCGATGACATTAAACACATTGCCGCGGTTATTGATCTCCACACCCAGACGCCGTTCCAACTGGCGCAGGTGTTCGTCAAACTGACCACACAGGTTTGCCAGACGCTGGTTGTCGGCAGGTTCAAGGACAAAATCGTTAGACGGTAAGGCTTTACTCAAGGGGAACCTCAGGCACTCAGACGGCTGTTATCGGCAAGACGGCCGCGCAGGGAGTTAGGCATGGCCTCGGTAATGACCACGTCGACGAATTGGCCAATCAGCTCGGCCGGAGCGGAAAAATTCACCACGCGGTTATTCTCCGTACGTCCGGCCAGTTCATTGGCATCCTTTTTTGATTTACGCTCCACCAGGATACGCTGGGTGGTCCCGACCATGGCCTCACTATATGCCGCCGTATTGGCGTTGATCCTGGCCTGCAGGGTGGCCAGACGCAGTTTCTTCATCTCGTGTGCGACGTCGTCCGGCAGACTGGCAGCCGGGGTACCAGGGCGGGCCGAGTAGATGAAGCTGAAGCTATGGTCGAAGCCGATCTCCTCGATCAGGTCCATGGTGGCCTGGAAATCTGCATCAGATTCACCGGGAAAACCGATGATGAAATCGGAGGAGAGACTGATGTCCGGGCGTATCTCCTTCAGGCGGCGCATTTTCTGCTTGTATTCCAGGATCGTATGGCCGCGCTTCATTAGCGCGAGGATACGGTCGGCACCGCTTTGTACCGGCAGGTGTAGATGGCTGACCAGCTGCGGTACCTCAGCGTAGACCTGGATCAGGCTGTCGGAGAACTCTACCGGATGCGAGGTGGTATAACGAATACGGTCGATACCGTCGATGGCGGCCACATAGGTAATGAGCAGGGCCAGATCCGCTACATCACCGTCATGCATGGCACCGCGGTAGGCGTTGACGTTCTGCCCCAGTAGATTGACTTCACGTACCCCCTGAGAGGCTAGTGAGGCCACTTCGGCCAGTACATCATCGAAGGGGCGACTGATCTCCTCACCCCGAGTGTAAGGCACCACACAGAAGGTACAGTATTTGGAACAGCCTTCCATGATGGAGACAAAGGCAGAGGGACCATCTGCTCGCGGCTCGGGCAGGTTGTCGAACTTTTCGATCTCGGGGAAGGAGATGTCCACCACGGGGGCACGATTGAGACGTACCGTGTTCAGCATCTCCGGCAGGCGGTGCAGAGTCTGTGGACCAAAAACCAGATCCACATAGGGTGCGCGTTCGCGGATGGCATCGCCTTCCTGACTGGCAACACAACCACCGACACCGATGATGAGATCCGGCTTGGCCTCCTTCAGCTCGCGCCACATGCCGAGCATGGAGAAGACCTTCTCCTGTGCCCTTTCGCGTATAGAACAGGTGTTGAGCAGCAGTACATCCGCCTCTTCGGCCGAGGCCGCAGCGCTCATACCGTGGGAGGCTCCCAGTACCTCTGCCATCTTGGCCGAATCGTACTCATTCATTTGGCAACCGAAGGTTTTCACGAACAGCTTAGCGGACATGGTCTTCACATAAAGAAAAATGGCCGCAGATTATAACATATGCAGCCATTTCCCATATCATTCGGAGGCGTGATTTATCGGTCATATTCTGGTGAGGCGGAGATCTTGTGGACAGCCAGATCGGCGCCCATGTACTCCTGCTCCTGATCCAGGCGGATACCTACCATCTTCTTCAGCAGGCCGTAGACCACGAGACCACCGATGAGAGCAATGCCTATCCCCATCAGACTGCCCAGCAGCTGGGAGCCGAAGGCAACGCCGCCCATGCCGCCGAGGGCTGTGGTACCGAAGATACCGGCGGCGACGCCACCCCAGGCACCACACAGACCATGCAGTGGCCAGACGCCCAGAACATCATCGATCTTCCACTTGTTCTGGGTCAGGGTGAAGGCCCAGACGAACAGCACACCGGCTATCAGACCGGTGGCAAGCGCGCCAATAGGGTGCATTATGTCGGAGCCAGCGCATACCGCTACCAGTCCGGCCAATGGACCGTTGTGGGTAAAGCCAGGGTCGTTCCTGCCCATAACCAGAGCCGCCAGGGTACCACCCACCATGGCCATCAGGGAGTTAACAGCCACCAGGCCACTGATGCCTTCAACCGCCTGGGCAGACATAACGTTAAAGCCAAACCAGCCGACTGTGAGTATCCAGGCGCCGAGGGCGAGGAAAGGGATGTTTGAAGGCGGATGCGCATACATCACCCCATCCTTACCGTAGCGACCATGACGTGGCCCCAGCATCAATACTGCGCCAAGGGCGATCCAGCCGCCTACGGCATGCACGACGATGGAGCCGGCAAAGTCATGAAAAGGTGCACCAAAGCTCGCCTCCATCCAGGCCTGGATACCAAAATTTCCGTTCCAGGCGATGCCCTCAAAGAAAGGATAGATGATGGCTACCAGCAGGAAGGTGGCGGCCATCTGTGGGTAGAATCTGGCGCGTTCGGCGATGCCGCCGGAGACAATGGCAGGGATGGCTGCGGCGAAGGTGAGCAGGAAGAAAAATTTCACTAACTGGAGGCCATTCATTTCTGCCAGTGTCTGCGCACTGGAGAAGAAGTTCATATCATAGGCTATCCAGTAGCCGATGAAGAAATAGGCTATGGTGGAGGCACCGAAATCGGTAATGATCTTCATCAGGGCGTTGACCTGGTTCTTACGGCGAACGGTACCAACCTCAAGAAAGGCAAAGCCTGCGTGCATGGCCAGCACCATAATGGCGCCTAGCAGAACAAATAAAACATCGTGTGCGGACTGCATGAATCTCTCCTGTCATATTTTTGTGCAAACAGGAGCAAGAATTACACCAATGTGGTTATCACTATGATTTAAAAGGAAAGAAGCTTCATGATTTGCACGTGGATATAAAAACACGCACCATATAGGTGCGCATATATTATTTATGCCATGTATTGATGCATGTATCTGCTCATCACTGTACTTAGGTATCAAATCGACGGATCAACTCTTTCATACCCTTTACGTATTCGGTCAGCTCATGTGCCACCTGGAGACCATGTTCACTGGTTTTCATGGTTTCGATGGAAGAGTCGTTGATGCTGGTGATGTTGCGGTTGATCTCTTCGGCCACGGCACTCTGCTCTTCTGCGGCACTGGCGATCATGATATTCATATCATTGATCTTGAGAACCTCGCCGACGATATTGGCCAGCGCCTCACCTGCGTTGCTAACGTACTCTACCCCGTGATGAGCTTCCGCCTGATTACTTTCCATGGCTTTGACCACATTAGCGATACTCTGGCGCAGCTTTTCCATCATCGCCTGGATCTCCTTGGTGGAGTCCTGGGTACGCGAGGCCAGGGTACGAACCTCGTCGGCCACAACGGCAAAGCCGCGGCCCTGCTCACCGGCTCGGGCCGCCTCGATGGCGGCGTTCAGGGCCAATAGGTTGGTCTGCTCGGCGATGTCGTTGATGACATTGACCACTGAGCCGATGTTTTGGCTGTCCTCGGAAAGTTTTTGAATGGTGGTGGCGGCGTTTTCTACCTCATCCGCCAAGCTGTCTACAGCAAGGACCGCCTCGGTGATTGTTAACTTTCCATCATTGGCGGCATCATTGGCACTGTGGGCAGAGCTGGAGGCACTTTCGGCATTACGCGCCACTTCCTGTACCGTTGCCGCCATTTCGTTCATGGCGGTAGCGAGTTGGGTGAGCTCACCTTGTTGCTGATGCATGGCAGCGGCGCTATCTTCGGCCGCCTGGTTGGCGGTCTTGGTCACCAGCTGCACACCGGTTGCAGCGTTATCGATGCGGTTAAGGATGGTTTTAACCCGGGCCTTAAGCATCTTATTCGCCGCGACCAGTTGATCTATCTCATCAGTGCCACCGGAGTAGACCATGTTTATGACCGGATTATCGACGATGCGTCGGGAGTCTGCAGCGACCTTGCGTAGACGCTTGGTGGTTAACCAGGAAAGCCCGTAGCCAAAGGCAGAGAGTACGGCGTACAGGCCCACAGCGATGGTATTTGAGACGCCGCCGCTGGCTAGGCCAAGTAATAGTAAGGGCAGTAACAATGCCTGCTGAGAGAGGAATATACGCGCGGTATAACCGACACAGAGAACACGAACTCCACGTAGTTTTTTGCCTTTATTAATACGTTCATAGAGTTTTTCCGCGCGTTGAATATCCGTTTTACGCGGCTTCATGCGCACCGATTCATAACCGACGATAGAGTTTCCGTCCATCAGCGGCGTGACATAGGCATCGACCCAGTAGTGATCACCGTTGGCACAGCGGTTTTTGACGATGCCCATCCAGGGCTTGTGACCTTTTATATTGTCCCACAGGTTCTGGAAGGCCGCAGGAGGCATGTCCGGGTGGCGCACCATATTGTGACTTTTGTGCAATAGCTGCTGCTCGCTAAAGCCACTGATGTCACAAAAATCCTGGTTAACGTGGGTAATGATTCCTTTCGCATCGGTGGCAGAAATAATGACCCTGCTGGGATCCCAATTATTTTCTTTGCCAGTGACGGGAAGATTTTTCTTCACTTTAAGAGGCCTCGCTATAGAGCTGAGTGGATGAAGTACCGAGTAATTTAGAGGTATTCTACTACATTCGATTCCGCACATTGGTGAAAACCGGGTCGTTTTTTAGTGGTTCATGACTTGTTAGGATGCTTTCTCCTTCGCTTTTACCTCTTGCCAGGCCAGCTCCATTTCCTCTTCGCTGACTTGTGTAAGTGTTCTCCCCTCTGTCTGGAAATGATGTTCTATGGATTGAAAGCGGCGAACGAACTTGTTATTTGCCTTAGCAAGCGTCTGTTCCGGGTCCAGTTTTAGGTGGCGGGCCAGATTAGAACAGGCAAAGAGCAGATCACCTACCTCCTCTTCCAGCGCGTGTTCGGAAGACGGTGTTGTGATCTCATCGATCACTTCCGTCAATTCTTCTTGAACCTTGGCAATAACCGGGTCTAGCTGTGTCCAGTCGAATCCTACCTTGGCTACGCGTTTTTGTATCTTTTCTGCCCTTTTTAGCGCAGGTAGGGCGAGTGGGATATTGTCCAACAGAGAGTGTCGCCCCTGGGTTTGGCGCTCAGATTCCTTTTGTGCTTCCCAGGCCTCGGTTTGTTGCTGGCGGTCGAGTATTTTGGTATCGGCAAACACATGCGGATGGCGGCGGGTCATTTTTTCGATGATGGCAGTGACCACATCGGCAAAATTAAATAGGCCGGATTCACTGGCGAGCTGGGCATGGAATACCACCTGAAACAGCAGATCTCCCAGTTCATCCTTGAGCTCGTCCATGGAGTTACGCTCGATGGCATCGGCGACCTCGTAGGCTTCTTCAATGGTGTAGGGGGCGATGGTGTGGAAGTTTTGTTCCTGATCCCAGGGGCAGCCCGTTTGCGGGTGACGCAAACGGGCCATTAGCTGCAGCAGTGCCTGTATGTCCTTCATTTGAGGCTTTTATACCCCCAAATGCGGTTCGTCATCGTCATCGTCATGGTCATGCTGGATGGGAGTCACTGTTGCTTCGCTTTCTCTTGCCGGCCACGGATTAAAGGGGTAGGGGCGCTCTTCACTGTTAAAGGTGAGGTATAAATAGATTTGGTATACATAGGTGCTGAGGCTATAGCCCAGATCCAGCAGGCGAGGATTCAGACTACCCGTTGTCAGACGTACGATAAACTGAAATAGGGTAACCGCGAATAAAACGATCTCGGCAATGCTATAGATAATGGCAAACATCAGCATAAACAGGCCGCGTATCCATATACTGCCTTCGGTAAGGTGTTCTCTAAGTTCGTCCTGGTCCATGTTTATCTCCAAATATATTATGTTGGTATTGCCCGATATTTTGCGCTGAGACCTGGTGTTGGGCAAGTGTATTCTTGAAGCAGCGCACAAGATACTTACAGGACATGATGTAGTCTAGGTCTCATACACAAGCATAGCAGGAGTGGATAGCATGAAGAACACAGTGATAGAAACACTCTTGGAGCAAGATGACTTTATGCAGGGACGGGATTGGAATAAGCGTCATTACCCGGCCGGTAGCGTTATCTTTAAGATGGGCGATGAAAGTAATAACGTATATCTAATTCTTAGCGGTGAGGTTCAGGCCACTGGCCGTGCTCAGACCAGTGACGGTAAGGAATTAAAGCCCAGTTTCAAGACCTTTGACGAAGGAGAGTTGTTTGGTGAGATGGTGCTGTTTGATCGATTACCTCGCTCTGCCATGGTATCCGTTATTCGAGATGCCGAAGTGGCAGAGATAAATGGTCAGGCATTATTGGATTATATGGATAAACATCCTGAGCAAGGCTATCTCATACTCTCCCATATCGTGACCTCGTTAGTTAGTCGGTTACGAGAGACCAATGAAAAATTGTTTTCTGTCTATTCATGGGGTCTGAAGGCTCATGGCATAGATAAGCATCTATAGTCATGTTGAGTGTCTTAATAGTAGCGTTGGACGAAATAATGATTGATTTTGTCTACTCGCTGTAGGAATTTACGGCTACGGTTCCTGGGATTATTCTTTTTTGGACTGGGCAGACTGGCCGCCAACTCAATGGCTTGCTGTGGACTCAGTTGTGAGGCGGATATGCCCCAATAATGTCTAGCGGCAGCTTCTGCACCATAAATCCCTTCACCAAACTCGGCTATGTTCAGATAGATCCAAAGAATTTGTCGCTTACTCAGCTCGAACTCCATGCCGATGGTCAGTATCAACTCATGCCATTTGCGCAGAGGATTGCGTGATGATGACAGAAACAGGTTTTTCACTGTTTGCTGAGAGATGGTGCTGGCACCAAAGGTCACACGACCACTGCCCATATTATGTTCAAATGCCTCTACAAGGGCCTGTAGATCAAACCCCCTATGGGTATAGAAACGGCCATCCTCGGCAACCACTACACTACGACTTAAATGTCGCGATATTCGCCCATAGGGCACCACTCGCCACTGCAGTCTGGCCAAAGAGGGATTGATTCGACGGTTTTGTTCATATTTGAGGATAAATTGTGACTTTGGGAGGCTTCCCTGTTTGATGGCGTTCCAGTCGGGCCAAATGGTAGACAGATAGAAGATGTCTACCACCATAAGCATGAGTGATATGTGGAATGTCCAACGCAGGCGC
The DNA here is from genome assembly GCA_029883105.1 of Gammaproteobacteria bacterium. Taxonomy (GTDB): domain Bacteria; phylum Pseudomonadota; class Gammaproteobacteria; order Thiohalospirales; family Thiohalospiraceae; genus JABURT01. The sequence goes on along the minus strand of JAOUJT010000010.1, from coordinate 3,344 downwards.
TTTAACCATTTGTTTTTTTTCGCGGCCGATTTTTTTCTGTGCTTAGATTTATTCTTTGTGCGCTTTGTAAACAGGCGCTTTATGGCATACAACTTCATTGCACTAATAATCCCCAGACTTTATGCATAAATAACACGAAGGAAAAAATCAAGCAAAAAAAAAGCCGCTCAAAATACCCGCGGTATAGACTTTGGGATATAAAAGGGAATTGGGTAGGTAAATGTTCGTCTGCCCTTGATACTAGATGCTGTCCCCGCATGGAGCCAATCAATATTGTCGAAATGTTTAAAATCTCACACACAGTGGTGATAGTGAGAAAGGATCGCTCTTTCTGTGTTCTCAGTGGCACAGGTACCCAACGGGCAGTTGTCCTTGGGCAAAAAAAAGCCGCTGTGCAGCGGCTGAATGTTTGGGGATGTAAAAAAGGAGGAGATAAACACCAAGTACGATGGTGTGATTTGATTATCGATGAGTATGAAAATATTTCCATCTCTGCTCTTGGTAATTGTGTTAAAACTTTGCAAAGAAATGATTATTCAATGGTTTATAAGTATTTCGTAATAAATAAACGTAGCCGCAAACCCATTGAAGAGGTGAAACCTCTTTCTATAAAGCGAATGTCACCTTTTTCATCAAGGATAAAGAAACTGGGAACGGCACTAATGCCATAACGCTTGGCTAGCACTCCATCTGGGTCGTAGAGTGTCATTTTCCTGAGTTCGGTGTCAGAAAAGTAGTTTCTCACTTCGTTGATATCTTCCGACCATGAGGCAACGGTTATCACCCTATAATCTTGTGATAAATCTTCTATGGTTTGTTTATGATATTTACAGATTGGGCACCAGGTAGCCCAAAAATAGATCAGTACCGGTCTGTTATCTAACAGACTCTGGTTAACGATATTGCCTTCTATGCTGGTGGCTGAGAATGCCGGGGCCGGGCCAGTTGCATAGTCATTCAATTGGTAGGTACGTATGAGTAAAAAAATCAGCATAAACAGAGCGATGCTCAGCAGATGTTTTTTCCATCGGATTTTTTTTAACATTTTTTAATCTGCCTTATTGCGCATAAAGTCCGCGACCTTGAAAAAGGCCTGCTGGAGATCTTCATACAAAGTTTGATCAACTTCGATATCCGTCATCGCCTGCTGCATACACATCATCCACTGGTCCCTTTCTCGGTTGCCAATGGCAAACGGGGCATGGCGCATGCGCAGGCGAGGATGACCATACTGTTCTATGTATAAGGGCGGGCCACCCATCCAACCGCAAAGAAACATGTAAAGTTTCTCTTCTGCCTGTGTAAGATCTGGGGCATGGAGTTTACGAATTTCATAGGCTTCGGGTAGCTCATCCATTAACTGATAAAATCGGTGTACCAGTAGACGAATCGCCTTCTCACCGCCTATTCGCTGGTAGTGGTTGTTATTGTCGATGCTCGTCATGGTTACTGGTTAAATGCGACTTTCAGCTGTTTGTTGCCAAAGCGCTTGTTAAAGGGAGTAATTACTTTATCTATATAAAGGGTTATTTTTTTAACATAGCGAAACTTCTCCGGGTACCAGTGTCGTTTGGCTTTGCTAAGTCCTGTGTTGTAGGCCATCACCGCCTGGGCATAGCGCTTGCTGTTGTTACGCAGAACTAACAGGTGCTTGGATGCAATGCTGATATTGAAATAATCGTCGGTCATAAGCTTAATCAGCAGCTCTTCGTCCGTATTGAAATTACCCATATCTGGATGTTTTTTTAATACGTCACGTGCCGTGATGAGCTTAATCTGCATAACTCCGTATGAGCGTTTACCCACGGGGGCATCTGTATCTCCGATCCGGCCATAGTGTCCGGCGTGAGTTTCCTGCATGAGTATGGCTTGCAGCAGGTTGGCATGCTCTTTACTGGAATCATCCATACCGATGTTGTGGGCAATATTGAGCAAGCGAACCTGTTCTTTGGTCATCCAGTTATTAGTAAGGGGATTCCAGAATTTTTTTGTACTGACGGTCTGTTTTTTTTCAGTTAGCTTGGTGTTTGCCAATGGAGCCTTGGCGGGAAATAGACTAAGCAGTGATACGACAAGAATGTAGGAGATAAGTCGCCTATTTACACTAAGCATCGAAAAACCTCGATTTGGGCAGATGGTACCAAGATATGGTCGGGGGAGTGTCCATTTACCCAATGCCCATAAAGAGGGCTGACCAATGAGTGCGCGAATATTAACCAAATACGTGATGGGGATCAAAGAATATTAACAGGAACATGGTAGCTCTCGAAGTAGCAATCAAACCCCTGGGTATTCATTAATCTCTTGATATATATAATAAATATGTATGTTTTAGCGATATATAAATTACAATAAATTTACGTTATCAGCTCGAATATTCGTGGACTTGAGAGCATACTTAACTAATCGATGAAAGAGATAAAATAGCGCTGTACAGCGTGTTTGAGGGAAGGTTCATGGCTAACTTTATGCAATCAGTGGATGACAGAACACGTCTGGCGGGCGCCAACCGTCTAGAGGTGTTGCTCTTTAGCCTGGGTAAAGACCCAATATCCGGGCGGGAAGAGAAGTTTGGAATCAACGTATTTAAGGTTCGCGAGGTAATGCGTTCCCCGGATATCGTTCGAGCACCGGATATGCCTCCCGGCGTGGAAGGTATGGTGAGCCTTCGTGGCACCATGATTCCAGTAGTGGATCTGGCACATTTTTGTGATATGGGCCTGGATGCGGACGCTAAACCAGAATCCCTGATTGTCACCGAATATAACCGTACAATGCAGGGATTTCTGGTGCATAACGTGGATCAAATCCTGCGTATGGAATGGAATCAAATCAAGGTTCCCCCTTCAATGATGTCACATCGACATGGCGGCTTGATCAATGCTGTGGCAGAGCTGGAAGATGGCTCCATCGTGATGATGATGGATGTGGAGAAGGTGTTGGAAGAGACCTCCAAGCAAGGCAGTGACCCATTGTTGTTTGAAGGCATTATCTCTATGGGTACGGATGCCACGGTCTTTTTTGCTGATGACTCCTCGGTGGCACGTAAACAGATCGAACGCACCCTGGACAAAATGGAGCTTAAACACATTGGTGCCATCAATGGTAAGGATGCCTGGCAGAAGTTGGGTGATATGGCGGATCGTGCCCAGACTATGGGACAGTCGGTTAAGGATCTGATTCAGATAATTCTCACGGACATCGAAATGCCGGAGATGGATGGTTATGTGCTGACGCGTATGATCAAACAGGATAAACGTTTTCAGGGCATCCCGGTGATTATGCACTCTTCCTTGTCGGCAGAGGCAAACGTCAATTTGGGTAAGAGTGTGGGTGCCGATGGC
>JAOUJT010000152.1 GCA_029883105.1 Gammaproteobacteria bacterium | reverse complement strand
AGCCGCCAAGGCCGAAGCCGCTCCAGCCGCCAAGGCCGAAGCCGCTCCAGCCGCCAAGGCCGAAGCTGCTCCAGCCGCCAAGGCCGAAGCCGCTCCAGCCGCCAAGGCCGAAGCCGCTCCAGCCGCTAAGGCCGAAGCTGCTCCAGCCGCCAAGGCCGAAGCTGCTCCAGCCGCCAAGGCCGAAGCCGCTCCAGCCGCCAAGGCTGAAGCAGCGCCAGCAGAAGAGCCCGCAGCCAAGAAAACTGCTACCAAGAAGGCTGCAACCAAGAAGAAGGCTGCAACCAAGAAAAAGGCTGCTACCAAGAAAAAGGCTGCTAGTAAGTAGTCATAGCATGCCGTTTCCGCAACGTCGGAAACCACAGTACCCGTAAGGGATCGGAGAAGGGGGCATGGCCCCCTTTTTCGAAGACTGTAGAATTGTATCGAATTAATTTTTGAGGACCAGATAGATGGCAATTTCAGCTGCAATGGTTAAGGAACTACGCGAGCGCACTGGCGCTGGCATGATGGAATGTAAGAAGGCCCTGGTAGAGACCGATGGTGACATCGACCTCGCGATTGAGAATATGCGTAAGAGCGGCGCAGCCAAGGCTGATAAGAAAGCCGGTCGTGTTGCTGCCGAAGGTGTTATCGCCATTGAATTGAGTGATGACGGCAAGACTGCCGCCATTGTTGAAGTGAACTGTGAGACCGATTTCGTTGCCAAGGGTGATGAGTTCAATGACATGGCCAATGGCATTGCCAAAACCATCCTCGCAGAGCGTCCAGCCGATGTGGATGCCGCTAGTGCCTTGTCTTTAGGTGACAGCACCATTGGTGACACCCTTAAGGCGAAGATCGCCAAGTTGGGTGAAAACATGTCTGTGCGTCGTTTCAATATTTTTGAAACCAATGGCGTCATGGGCGTCTACAAGCATGGCGAGAAGATTGGTGTACTGGTCGACATGGAAGGTGGTAGCGAAGAGTTGGCAAAAGACATCGCCATGCATATTGCTGCTTCCAAGCCAACCGCGGTCTCTGCCGATGAGGTGTCTGCTGAGCTAATTGAGAAGGAAAAAGAGATCTTTACTGCTCAAGCTCAGGAAAGTGGCAAACCAGCTGAAATCATCGAAAAGATGATCGATGGCCGTATCCGCAAATTCCTGCAGGAGATCACTCTGCTGGGCCAGCCTTTTGTTAAAGATCCCGATCAGACCATAGAAAAACTGCTGAAGGGTGCCGGTGCCACAGTGAAGAAATTTACCCGTACTGAAGTGGGTGAAGGCATCGAGAAAAAGGTCGATAACTTTGTTGATGAGGTTATGGCCCAGGCACGTGGTGAATAATTAAAGAGGAAGTAGCTATATGACGGAGACACCGCAGAAACCGGTTGCATACCAGCGTATCCTGCTCAAATTGAGCGGTGAGGCTTTGATGGGTGATAAGGCCTTTGGCATCGATCCTGACGTTATTTCACGCGTGGCGCGTGAGGTGGCCGAGGTGGTGCAGGCGGGGACCCAGATGGGCATGGTCATTGGTGGCGGTAACCTGTTTCGCGGTGTCAGTCTCTCAGCCTCCGGCATGCACCGCGCTACCGCAGACCAGATGGGCATGCTGGCAACGGTGATGAATGCGCTATCGATGCAGGATGCCCTGGAACGTGAAGGGCTGACTGTCCGGGTGATGTCGGCACTGGAGATGCCCGAGGTGTGTGAGAGTTATGTGCGCCGTCGCGCAATCCGTCATTTGGAAAAAGGTCGGGTGGTGATCTTTGCAGCGGGTACCGGAAACCCGTTCTTCACCACCGATTCGGCCGCCAGCCTGCGCGGTATTGAGATCGATGCCCAGCTGGTACTGAAAGCGACCAAGGTAGACGGCGTCTATTCCGCCGATCCGGTGAAAGATAAAACTGCCACAATGTATAAGCACCTCACCTATGATGAGGTTTTGGAACGTAAGCTGGCTGTGATGGATGCCACAGCAATTGTTTTGTGCCGGGAACAAAATCTCCCGTTACGAATCTTTAATATGAATAAAGAGGGAGCGCTGATGAACGTCGTATGTGGCGAGGATGAGGGTACCCTAGTTGAATCTGGAGAATAGGCATGATTAACGACATCAAAAAAGATGCCGAAGAGCGCATGGGCAAAAGTATCGATGCGCTGCGTCAAGAACTGAAGAAATTACGTACTGGCCGTGCACATCCTAGCCTGCTGGAACACATCACCGTGGAATACTATGGCTCTCCTGTGCCGTTGTCCCAGGTCGCCAACGTCAATATCGACGATTCTCGTACTCTGGCGGTGGTGCCGTGGGAGAAGCCGATGGTTGCGGTGGTGGAAAAAGCCATCATGCAATCTAATCTGGGCCTTAATCCCACTACCACGGGTGAAGTGATACGGGTGCCGCTGCCCCCGCTGACGGAAGAGCGGCGCAAGGATATGATTAAGCTGGTGAAATCCGAGGGTGAAAAGGGCAAGGTGGCGATTCGTAACATCCGCCGTGATGCCAATGGTATTCTCAAAGGCCTGTTAAAGGACAAGGATATCTCCGAGGACGAAGAGCGTAAGGCTGAAGATGACATCCAGAAGATCACCGATAAGAAGATCGCTGATCTGGATAAGGTATTGGACGAGAAAGAAAAGGATCTCATGGAGATCTAAGTAATCGAGGTCCGGGTAATAGCGGAAATACCATGTCTGAAGAAAATGACACCACAGAGTTAGATAAATTTTCACCCCTGCCCAGGCATGTAGCCATCATTCTGGATGGCAACGGACGTTGGGCTGAGAAACGCTTTATGGGTCGCATAGCCGGTCATCGTGCCGGTGTTGAGGCCGTACGTAGCGTCGTCCGTGCCTGCTCGGTGCGCGGTATTGAAGCACTAACACTGTTTGCCTTCAGTACCGAAAACTGGAAGCGCCCCAAGGATGAGGTTAGTTGGCTGATGGATATGTTCCTGACCGCGCTGGGTAAGGAGGTCAAAAAGCTGCATGAGAATGGCATCCGTGTGCGAGTCATTGGTGACATGAGTGCCTTCTCTGACAAACTGCAAGTGGCCATCCACAAGGCCCAGGCGCTGACTGCCGACAATCAGGGTTTAAGCCTGAATATTGCGGTTAATTATGGTGGGCGCATGGATATCGCCATGGCGATGCAGGCTTTGGGAAAGCAGATTGAGGCCGGAGAATTAAAGGCCGAACAGATCACACCGGAGTTGATACAGCAACAGATATCTCTAGGTGATCTTCCTGAGCCGGATCTATTTATTCGCACTGGTGGCGAACAGCGCATGAGTAATTTTCTCTTGTGGCAGTTGGCCTATACAGAACTGTATTTTACCGATGTCCTTTGGCCCGACTTTGATAACAAGACCTTTGACGATGCGCTGGCCTCATTTGCCTCTCGCCAGCGTCGTTTCGGAAGAACCGGGGCACAAGTAGAGGAATTGAAAAAGTGCTTAGACAACGGATAATTACCGCACTCATCTTACTGCCACTGGCAATCTTTGGCATTCTCAAACTGGACTCGGAAATATTTGCTCTGGTGCTGGCGGCCATCGTTCTTATTGGCGGTACTGAATGGTGTCGCATGGCCGGTATCAAGGAGAAGCTTGTACAGGGTCTCTTTCTGGTCATTTTGCTGCTGTCTCTATGGCTTGCATGGTTAAATATCGACAATAACCAGTTTATCGAAAGCCTGCTGTGGGCCACTTTGGGATGGTGGTTTTTGGCCCTGTTTTGGGTGCTGAGTTATCCCAATAGCGCCAACGTCTGGTATGGCAACCTACTGGTTCGCTTTGTTGCCGGTCTGTTTATTCTCGTACCTACCTGGCTTGCCCTGGTAAAACTTCAGGCCGAACTATTGTATGGCCCAGAGCGTGTTCTTTTCCTGATGGTATTGATCTGGGTCGCCGACAGCGGCGCTTTTTTCAGTGGTCGTAAATTTGGCCGCAACAAGCTGGCACCCAAGGTCAGCCCCGGCAAGAGTTGGGAAGGGGTTATTGGTGGTACGATAGCCTCGGTGGCAGCGGCCTGGCTGATTAGCGCCAATTTTAATCTGGGGCTTAGCTTTAGTATTACCGCTGCCGTTACTTATGTCTTGATCATCCTCTTCTCGGTTCTTGGTGATCTTACCGAGAGCATGTATAAACGTCGGGCTGGCATTAAGGACAGTGGTTCCATTCTGCCCGGCCACGGCGGTATCCTTGATCGTATCGACTCCCTGACCTCTGCCGCACCAATCTTTCTTCTTGCCCTGACCCAGGGGTGGATATGATTGGTGTTACGGTGCTGGGCTCCACCGGTTCGATAGGCGTCAGTACTCTGGATGTGATGGCCCGACATCCCGAACGTTTTAAGGCCATCGCACTAACCGCCAACTCTCAGGTGGAACGTATGCTTGAGCAGTGCCACCAGCATCGACCTGAATTTGCGGTTATGGTGGATGAACAGGCCGCCGAGCAACTAAAGAACAAGCTACAGGCCGCAGGTTTGGAGATCGAAGTACTGAGTGGAGTGGAAGGCCTGGAACAGGTCGCCGCACTACCGCAGACAGATTATGTGATGGCGGCCATCGTCGGTGCCGCAGGTCTGCGTCCAACCCTGGCGGCGGCGCGTGCCAGCAAACGGGTATTGCTGGCCAATAAAGAGGCGCTGGTGATGTCCGGTCACCTGCTTATGCAGGAGATACGTGATTCCGGTGCAGAGCTATTACCCATCGACAGCGAACATAACGCCATATTCCAAAGCATGCCTGGCAACTTTTCCGATGGTTTAGAGCACGTTGGTGTTACCCGTATCCTATTGACCGCTTCCGGTGGTCCTTTTCGTACCAACAGCCTGGAATCTCTGAAATCAGTCACTCCAGATCAGGCTTGTGCCCATCCCAATTGGGAGATGGGTCGTAAGATATCGGTAGATTCTGCGACCATGATGAACAAGGGGCTGGAGGTCATCGAGGCCTGTTGGCTATTTAATACACCGGCTTCCAATATTCAGGTGGTGATACACCCACAGAGTGTTATCCACTCCATGGTGCAGTACAGCGATGGCTCGGTATTGGCTCAGCTGGGCAATCCCGATATGCGCACCCCCATCGCCCATGCCATGGCCTGGCCCGAGCGTATGGAATCGGGGGTTGCCAGTTTGAATATGTTCGATATTGCTCGCCTGGATTTTGAAGAACCAGATATGACTCGTTTCCCTTGTCTACGACTGGCTTATGAGGCCATCGTGGCAGGCGGAACCGCACCAGCCATCCTTAACGCTGCGAATGAGATCGCTGTGGAGGCCTTTCTAAATGAACGTTTACCGTTCTTGAGTATCCCACGGATAATCGAGACAACTTTGGAACGTGTTAGCCACCATCCGGCCGAGAGCCTGGATCTCATTTATGAAGATGATGAGCTGGCTCGTGAGATGGCGAAACAATTGCTTATGGAGCATGCTGCCTGATGGCTACCGTACTGTTTTCTATCGCGGCCTTTATTTTTGCCCTCGGCATACTCATTACTGTCCATGAGTTTGGTCACTATTGGGTGGCTCGTAAGATGGGCGTTAAGGTCTTGCGCTTCTCTATCGGTTTTGGCAAACCCCTTTTGCGCTGGGTGAGGGGTGAGGATAAGACAGAGTATGTCATTGCGGCATTGCCTTTAGGCGGCTACGTAAAGATGCTCGACGCCCGTGAAGGTAGTGAGATTGCAGAGTCCGAACGTCATCGTGAGTTTACTCAAAAGCCCTTGTATGCACGCTTTGCCATTGTCTTTGCCGGGCCATTATTTAATTTTATCTTTGCCTTTTTCGCTTATTGGTTACTGTTTGTTGTTGGTATCAGTGGTGTAAAACCCGTGGTGGGAGGTGTGCTCCCAGATAGTCTGGCGGCACGTGCTGGAGTCGAGGTCGGTGAGCAGATACAACAGATTGATGGCCGCCCGGTACAGACATGGGAGCAATTCAGCTCACATCTGATCCAGGTCGCTGTCGATGGTGGCAATGTGAGGATGAGTCTGTCACGCAGTGAGAACGGTGTTCCTCGTGATGTGGTACTTGCTATCCCGAAGCAAATGGATATCCAGCCAGCCTTGTTGATGCGTGAGGTGGGACTAAGCCCGGAATCCCCGGTCTATGAAAATGTCATCGATAGCATAAGTGAAGGTAGTGCGGCTCAGCAGGCGGGCTTGATGTCGGGTGATCGCATCACCATGATTGGCAGCAAACAGATCAGTGATTGGCTGGGTTTGGTCGAGATTATTCGTGATAATCCCGAGCTTCCTCTGCTCTTGACTGTGCAACGTGGCGAGAGTCAGAAGATCCTCCATATACGTGTCACCCCTAAACGGGTCGCTGGCGAGATAGGTCAATTGGGTGTTCGCCCTCGTATGTTAAGTGAGCAGGCCTGGGCACCGTTTCTCACCGAACAACGCTATGGTGTGGTGGACGCGATTGGAGAGTCTGTACAACGCATCGCTGAAACAAGTGTGCTGAGTTTGAAGATGTTTGGTCGCATGCTCATCGGCGAGGCCTCGCTGAAGAATCTGAGTGGCCCAATCACCATTGCCGACTATGCAGGTAAGACCGCCAGCATCGGTCTGGCAGAATTTCTCAGTTTTCTTGCCCTGATCAGCATCAGTTTGGGGATTATTAATCTTTTGCCCATTCCTTTACTGGATGGCGGGCATCTGATGTATTATGTGATTGAATTTGTAAAAGGCAGTCCTGTCTCTGAACAGGTGGAAATATTTGGCCAACGGATCGGCATCGCCTTGTTATTAACCTTAATGAGCATTGCGTTTATTAACGATATTGCCCGTTTATTACCCTGAGCATAATAAGAATTTACTAATGCGATTTTTTACTCGTTTGTCGATTGTTTTACTCCTGAGCATTCAGACCACAGCCTTTGCCTTTGATACCTTCACCGTGAGGGATATCAGGGTGGAAGGTTTGCAGCGTATTTCTGTGGGTACAGTACTTACCAATCTGCCGATTAAAGTGGCAGATCAGATCAGTGATCAAGA